>CAJQPH010000021.1 GCA_905480165.1 uncultured Flavobacteriales bacterium | reverse complement strand
CTTCGAGAACTTCCGTAACCTACAATAACCACCTCATCCAATACCTGATCAGTAGACATTTTAATATCAATCGTAGTTCGATTTGAAACAATGATTTCTTGCTTGTCAAAGCCTATGAAAAAATACGTTAACGTGAGTTCTTCATTATTTTGAACCGTTATGGAATATTTACCATCAAAATCAGTAAGTACTCCGTTGTTGGTTCCTTTTTCAACAACTTTGACGCCTGGCAAAGGAGCTTCCTTATCGTCGGTTACGATACCCGAGACCGTGATCTGTTGAGAAAAAGAATTGAAGTTAAAGGCAATTATTAGGCCTAAAATCGTCATGAAATTTTTCATAAATTAGTTTTTTGAATAGGTAAATATATTACAATATTTTTAATAAGTGTTAAAATTACACTATCTAATTATAAAACATTGATTAACAGGTTTTCAATTTAAATAATGTAATGTTTTATTATTTGGTATTTATACATTTGTACGTATCTAGGCTCTGTTTTTCAAAATTAATGATCACATAAGAATAATGAAAATTCGACTAACACTTCTATTCTATTTTTGTATTCATCTGTTTTTTGCTCAGGTAGATACACTTATCGTGTATAGTGAGGTCATGCAGAAGGCTATCCCAAACTTGGTCATTAAGCCCAAAAACTACAGTCAGAATGGTCATTCTTATTCTGTTTTATATCTGCTTCATGGCGCAGGCGGGTACTTTAGCAATTGGATGTTCCGTGTACCCGAAATTGAGCAATATGCGAGTGACTATAACCTCATCATTGTATGTCCTGATGGAAATAAAACAAGCTGGTATTTTGATAGCCCCATTGATTCATCAAGTCAATACGAAACCTACATAGCCAAAGAACTGATCAAGGAGATTGATCATAAATACAATACCATTAGAAATAAAAAGGGAAGAGCCATCAGCGGGTTAAGTATGGGGGGTCATGGCGCGTTATATCTAGCCATTAGACATAATACTATATGGGGTGCCGCAGGAAGCATGAGTGGAGGAGTAAACATTGTTCCCTTCGCTGAGAAATGGAACATTCACGAAGTAATAGGAACATATAAAGAAAACAAAGCCTTTTGGGAAAACAATACTGTAATTAATATGACCGATCTCATTGAGAACGACCTAAAGTTTATAGTTGATTGTGGTTCAGAGGACTTTTTTGCTGATGTAAATCAAGCCTTCCACGAAAAGCTCGTTTCAAAAGAAATACCTCATGAGTATAGCGTTAGACCAGGAAATCATAATTGGGAATATTGGCGTGAATCAATCAAAGAACACCTTGCGTTTTTTAACAATTACTTTCAAACAAATCAATAGCTCCTTGTGGTATTAAGAAAGCGCTAGTAAAGAATCGATCATTCGATTTCTTACCATTTGAACGATTCGCTTATTGATGGATCGTTCCCATCTCAAATAGGTTTTGAACTCATCAGGGGCTAGTTGACCCGTAATCATTCCTTGAATTTCTTTTTTCAAAGCGTTGTCACCTAAAAATGCCTGCTCAATGGCCATAGTGCGCTTTCTCGTATCCATCAAATGAAAAATAACCTTTTTGGAAGTGAAGTAACTTCTCACTCTAAGAATCAAAACATCGTGTTGCATTTTGATTACCGGTCGAAGAACCATATTTTGGAATAATTCTTCTTCTTTTAATTCTCCATCAGTAAGCGATGAAGGTAGCTTGGGCCTTACTTTATCCATTCAAAATCAATTGTTGTAGAAAGAACCTAGTACGCGGTCTTCGAACTGAAAGCCTCCTTTGGCTTCTTGTTTGTCAAGTTTATTGTATTCTACTAATCCCCAAAGTAAAAACTCCTTTAAAAATAACTTGTCTTGTTGACTGGCAAGAACCTGATACATATCAACAATTTCATCGAGGGGAGCAACATTATTTAAGATTTCAGCATATTCTTTATCAGTCAAGTCTGATGAAAGAGAAAAAGAGCTGTTTTCCATAAACCACGAAACAACCTTGTCAAATTCATCTGTGCTTCCTGGTTTGCTCAGCTTTTTGATTTCCCTAAAGCTCTGGTTAAATAGTGTCTTAATGGCATTGCCTAAAAGCAATAATGCTACGTTTTCAGCTCCTTCTTGCTCCCCCTCGTATACCAGCTCAACTTTCCCTGTAATGGCAGGAATTACAGCAATGAAGTCTGTCATTCGAACGGATGTCTTTTTTTGATTGGTCATTAGCATTCTGTAGGTTGCTCCACTAATCAAGTTCTCATACATAGTGATACTCATTCTTGCTGAAACACCACTCTTCGCATCTATCAATTCATTGCTCCGGGCTTCAAAACCGATTTGTTCAATAAGTGTTTTTGCCAATTCAGGGACAAAAATGGCATCAGATTCAACATGTTTTGCTACCTCTTGATTGGTTATTGCTTTCGACAGTTCGATAGAAGAAGGGTAATGCGTAATAATTTGAGATCCAATTCGGTCTTTGAGCGGTGTTACAATGCTTCCTCTATTCGTATAATCCTCAGGATTCGCTGTAAATACAAAGTTGACATCTAAAGGCAGTCGAATCTTGAATCCTCGGATTTGAACGTCTCCCTCTTGTAAGATATTAAACAAAGCCACTTGAATCCGTGCCTGCAAATCAGGAAGCTCATTGATGACAAAAATACAGCGGTTGGCTCTCGGAATCATACCAAAGTGAATGACACGCTCGTCGGCATAAGACAATTTAAGATTGGCAGCTTTAATCGGATCTACGTCTCCAATAAGGTCAGCAACCGTAACGTCTGGCGTCGCCAATTTTTCTGAAAAACGTTCTGATCGATGCACCCATAAAATTGGGGTTTTATCTCCCATTTTTTGCACCAATTCTTTGGCATAAAAAGAAATGGGATCCATGGGGTCGTCATTGATTTCGGAACCCTCTACAATCGGAATATACTCGTCCAAAAGATTCGTTAGAGAGCGTGCTATTCTTGTTTTGGCTTGCCCTCGTAAACCGAGTAGGTTGATGTTGTGCTGAGATAAAATGGCATGAATAAGCTGAGGGATTACGGTGTCTTCATAGCCTATAATGCCTTCAAAAATTGGAGCTTTGTCTTTCAATTTTTGCATCAAGTTGTCTCGAAGTTCTGCTTTGATTTTTTTTGAAATATATTCTTGATCCTTTAATGACCCAAGGGTCGTCATTTTCTTAATATTCATAATTATCTTTTAATGTTTTTCTTGCGGTTGGTTTCGTAGTCTTCAAAGATCATTCCTCCCAATCCCTTGAGTCCTGTGTAAAAGGCTTTTCCTTGATTGGCAGCGGTAAATTCTTCCACAAATTGTTTTAAGTATGGATCTTGCGCAATCATAAAAGTGGTAATGGGTATCTGCAGCTTTCGCGCCTGTTTGGCCATATTTAAACACTTGCCAGTGATGAATTCGTCTAGTCCGTTGCTGTTTTTGTAGTATTCTCCGCTTGGTAGTTTGATACAAGATGGCTTCCCATCGGTGATCATAAAAATCTGCTTATTGCTTTGTTTTTTACGGCGCAACATATCGAGAGCAAGAGACATCCCCGCCACCGTGTTGGTGTGATAAGGGCCTACCTGAAGGTATGGCAAGTCCTTTAGCTTAATTGGCCAGGCATCGTTTCCAAAAACCAAAATGTCTAAAGTGTCTTTTGGATAGCGGGTTCGGATGAGCTCAGCCAAAGCCATCGCGACTTTCTTGGCGGGAGTAATGCGGTCTTCTCCGTACAAAATCATGCTGTGACTGATATCAATCATTAAAACTGTACTCATTTGTGCGTTAAAGTGCGTGTCATTGACTACCAAATCTTGTTCGGTAAGTTTAAACTCTCCTGCACCATGATTCACTTGCGCATTTTTGATGCTCTCCGTCATAGAGATTTGATCTAATCCATCTCCAAAAACATAGTTTTTCATGTCTCCCGTAAAGTCATCACCTTGACCCGAATGCTTGGTCTTATGGTTTCCTTTTCCTGACTTTTTAAGCGAGCCAAATATTTGATTAAGCGATCGCTGACGAATCAGCTGCTCTGTTTTAGAGGTGATTTGAAGTCCCTTTCCTTTATTTTTTTTGGGGTCATCATTCAAAAACCCTTTTTTCTTGAGGTCTTCTATAAAATCTTCTTTGGAATATTCGGCAGAATACAGCTTGTACTCGCGATCTAATTCGTCCATCCAATTGAGCGTTTCATCCACATCTCCTGACGTAAATACAATCAGCTCTTGAAAAATATCAAAAAGCCGATCAAAAGGAGATTGCTCCTTTTTCTCGTGCGGAGAAAAGGTGAACCCTGATTTTGAATACGAATACGAACTGGACTTCATTGGTGTTGTTAATTACGAGATTCACAGAAACTTATGCTTTCATTGGTCCAAATTAAACAAATTGAACTCAAATAAGTTTCATGAAACACCCGAAAATTAATGTTTATTAAATGAATTCCTCCCCTTTAGGCGACGGAACAGCTCATGTCTTCTCCACAGCACTGTGGGGACTTAATCTTTCCTGCACAAGAAGGGCATTTAGAGATTTGAACTTGACGGCCACCATCAAGATCAAGGTGGTCATTTTCTAGTGGTACGTTGCACTTCCCACATTGAGCGTTCACCGACATTCCACATTTATTACAAGCATACGTATTCTTCATAGATTAAAGATAACAAAAACGTTAAATTCAAAAAAACGGTTGTTCTTTTTTGTCAATAATTTTCATATTCCATCAGGGTATATAATTCCCCTTCCAAAGTTTTAATCACAATATCAACTTTCGCTTTTTCCTTACTCATGTATTCCAAAGTAAATTTTTGCCCTTCATTTTCCTTTTTAAACGTGTCCTTTAAATCATCATTTTCATATAAATAGATGTCTATTACATTACTGACAGCAAATTCAAAAACATGTTTTTTACGCCTCTTCATTCGCCATGTTTTGGGAGACTGGAGCACTTCAAAATCATCCAATTCCATATCATAAACAACCGGGTATTTTATAGCTGGTTTGTTGACCGATTGCTGAAATGATTCTTCTGCATCTAACAACCCAGAAGTAAAGGCTATGATACTCACATTAGGGAATTTTTCATATTCTTCAAGTGTGATTTTGGATTTTGTAAACATCAAGGATGTGTCTTCAGGGTAATGGGTAAAAATAGCTTCGTATGGACTGAGGTTGAACCAGTTGTCTGTATATTGTTTTTTGAAGACCATCCTTCCTTTTTTATCATCATATGCAATACCTGCAGCCCAGGTGGCGTCAAAAACTTTCCATTCGCCATCAATTCTAATTACATTCCAGGCGTGATCTGCTTCTTCATCTACAAAATACCATTCCTGTTCATCATCTGTATTTTTTGAATAACCCCCTAATGTCAAAATATCCAATCCCATTTGTTTGCCCAACAATTCAAATAAATTGGCATATCCGGCACAGACTGCTTTTTTTGATTTTAATACGCCTTTCGCAGTATTATCACCATACTTATTCTTGTTTATAGATTTGGCATCATAACTAATGTTTTCTGCCAACCACACATAAAGCGCCCTGGATTTTTCAAGGTCTGTTTCCGCGACATCCTCCAAGTAGGATACCAGCTGGTCTGGATGAGATTTGATTTCCTTGGGACAATCTCGGACATGTTCATCAATTTCTTCAAATGCGTTTATTAGAGCATAACGCTCGCTTACATTAGATTGAGCAAAAATTACGCCCAATGGAAATAGGAGTAAAAGAAACAAACAATAATTTTTAAAATGATTGATCATGAGTTAATTTTAATGGTCAGTTTTGGAA
>CAJQPH010000020.1 GCA_905480165.1 uncultured Flavobacteriales bacterium | reverse complement strand
TTGACTGCCCGTATAAAAACCAGAAGGCATATTTATATCTACATTAATATTCTGTGTATTAAGCCGTAAACCTCCTTCGTTGTGTTCATTAGGCGAAGGCTTACTAAAAATAGCCAGCTGATCGCTATTGACTTTTATTTTTCCTAATGAATTATCTCTCTTTTGAACTGAATAATACACTTCATCAATCAGGACCGTATCGCGACCATATAAACCAATATAACCACCCTTCTTATTTAGAGAAAAAGAAATGTGTCTTTTGCCTTGTTCAGGATCATTATCAACCCAAAGTAATATAAACTCCTTCGATTCAACAGATGTCCATTTCTCACTATTACCAATTTCATGTTTGGTTGGTTCTTCAGGATCATCGGTTAAAAACATTCCCGATAACTGAATGGAGCTATCCGTTAAGTTATACAACTCTATCCAATCGTCATGTTCTCCAAACCCATCTGAATACCCCTTTGAATTTGAGGCAAGAACTTCATTAATTATTATACTTTTTTTCTGAGCCGATATTTGAAAAGTTAGGGCAAAGAGAAGAAATAGAAATATAAAGTGCTTGAGACTCATGATTAAAAAAATTTATAAGAATCTAAAATAGTAAAAAAAGCCCCCCTGCACAGCAGGAGGGTTTTAATATTGATTAAACCGCCTATTGTTAAACTCCAGTTAACCTAAATATAAAATAGCATTATTTCGAGACTAAAAATCTAGTTCTTGATAGTTTTCCATCAAAACGAGCTTCTAAGTAGTATAAACCTTCAGAGGATTTCTCAAGATTTATTACTTGCGTATTGAGTTCAATCATCCCATCAGATAATTTTCTTCCGTGCATGTCGTAAATAGTAAATGCACTGCCCAAAGGTAATCCCTGAATAAAAAATTGACCGTTATTTGGATTAGGGAATATTATTGCCGACAATGCATTGAATTCATTCAATTCAGCACAAGCATCAACAGTAATGGTTACCGATGAATAACCTGTACAACCATTCGAGTTTGTATAGCTGGCTTCAATAACATGCGTACCCACACCGGCTGCACTCGGATTAAAAGAAGTTCCTGAAATGCCACTTCCGGTAAATGAGGTTCCACTTGGAGACCCTGTTAATTGAACATTGGCATCATTTAAACAAACCATATTGTCAGTATCGCTCGTAGATACTGTTACCGTTGGATTTTCATATACTACTACAGTCTGAACAGAAGAGCTTGAACCAAATGAATTGGTCACTTCTAATTCAATAATATAAGTGCCTGGAGCATCATATGTATGACTTGGATTTTGACTTTCTGAGGTGTTCCCATCACCCAAATCCCACATCCATGCCGTAGGTTGTTCACTAGAAAAATCCGTTAAAACCAACTCTTCATTCAGGCAAAGTTCATATGAAGAAGGCGTAAATGATGCAACAGGAGGAATTCCCTGAGAGGCTTCACTGAAAAACACTTTAAAGTCATCAAAGTAAAAACCATCTTCTCTCACTCCCCCATCAGATTGTAATCTGAATCGAACATTAATCACTTGACCTAGATAATCACTCATGGAAATTTCTTCAAGAACCCAGTCCGAAAAAGCTCCCTCATAAACAGGCCCTCCCTCAGGCTGCACACTCCCATTAGCACTTGTGCCTGGCACAGTGTAGTTTCCACATTGACCTATCCATGAATTTCCGCCATCTGTTGAAACTTGAAATTGCACATAGTCATAGTCTGCCTCAATATCCCATTTCGCATAAAATGAAATCATTGCTGAAACCGCATTAGTTAAGTCAATTTGATTATCGTATGTGAAATTTTTGGTTTGGTTATTTGAATAATTCCCTGTAGGCGAATCCGTAAAAGATCTATTGGGAGAAACATAGGTGGCATTAGTGGTAGACCAATTCCCTGTCCAATCATTGGTATTACTTGCATCATCATAAACTTGCAGTGTTATCGCGCCATAAGTCTTAATGATCGTATCTCTTTTTACCCAAAGACCATTATCTGTTTTTATCACATATTTTATTTCATCGCCAAATTGGATTGCCGGATTTAATTCATATGCAATTTGACCATTTTGAGTTTCTAATACATTTAAGTTGTAGATCAATGGATTGCCAACTGAAGTAATATTTAATAATGGATCAATGGAAACAGTAACGGATCCAGACTCTCGTCCATATCTTTTGGCTTCATGATTAAAATCACCAATCAAGGCTGCAACAGATGATGGATCTGTATCTTTAACCAATACATAATTTCGAGACATATGAGATAAAACCAAATTTGGAAATACCATGTCTTTACATGTCGGCTCAATATCTGCAGAAGATGGCCAAAAAGATGTCCCAATCTCTGGCGTATGAGCGAAAATGGTATCTTTTTCACCTACACCAATATCAACTTTGTACATGTAATCATCAGAATCTCCCGAAGCAGGATACAAACCTGAGCTTTTGAAAGCGTCATACCCGTTAAGCTCTGTCATATGATTGGTATATTCCTGAAAATAATCATGGTGATCTGCGAATTCAGCATTAGTGGTTCCAATCGGAAAGAGAAGACTTGGCCCATAAGTATGTGAATTAAAAGCCATTTCGAAATCATAGGTCTCAACCAACCATTTCATGGCTTGTGTTTCAGGTTCTGAAAAAGGACCTGTTCCAGGATAAGTGTCGTTATTCTGATTGAAACTTACTCCTGTTGTCCCCCAACCATAGGAATAATTTCGATTAAGGTCAATGCCATATCCACCGCGACGATTTTTTCGCCACATGCCCCCTCCGTTTGGATTGGTTTGTTCATTGTAAATATAGCCGTCGGGATTTAAACATGGAACGAAATACATTTGGGTATGATCCACCAAGTAGGTAACCTCATCATTTGTTCCATAATTCTCCAACAGATACCACATATAAAAAATGGTTTGAATCAAACTCATTGGCTCTCTCGCATGATGAATAGCCGTGTATAAAATATTGGGTTCTCCTGTTTCATTATCACTAGGATTGTCGGAAATTCGAACATGATATATCGGCCGATTTTCATGTGTTTCATATGTAGAAATAGGATCTTTTTGGGTAATTAAATTCGGATACTGAGCATACATGGCATCCAATTCATCCAGCATTTCATCGTATGTTAAATATCCACCCATAGAGCCAAGATTAAAATTGGAAGGTGTTTGAGGTGAAAAGGAACCCGTTCCCCCGCTTGAACCCGAGCAGTCTTCATTTTTAAGTATCACGTCATTTGGCTTATTCATTCGATTCACGTAAAACGCTTGTACATCATCAATTTGAATATCATAATTGTAACCGTAAGTATTCAAAATTTGAATCTCCTGCTCTGAAAAATCAGAAATAAAAAAAGTGCCTTTTTTTGATAATCCGTGGTCAGTTGGAACCCCTAGACTAGATAAACTGATTAATTCTTGTTCGTTCGCGAAAACTTTTACACGAGAATACTTCTGTGCGGTTGAAAGTTGAATAAACGCTAGAAAAATGGTTAATGTCAAAGTGAATTTCATAGTTGCTTTAGTTGTTTAAACAAAGAAAATAAAAACGGTCTGATTAAACAACAAACATGGCACATATCTTGTTCTATAAAAGCAACGAATATGAAAATCAGTAGTTTATATCATATAATCCTGATTATTCGTTGTAAATTAGCTAAACATGACTAAAGCCCTTATTTTTCTTGCTCTATTCTGGAGCTCATTTGCTATGGGGCAAAATATTTGGATGACTCCCAATCAAGGCCAATGGGATTCACGGATAGATTACGCTGTAGATTTAGCTCAAGGAAAGCTCTATATTGAGGAAAACAGCATGTGCTTTTTTATGACTGACGCCATGTCCCATGAACATAAACATGAACATGTTCACGACATAGAACAAGTAGAATCCGGAATAAACTATCATGCCATAAAACAAAATTTTATTGGATCGCAAAATTCAATTCCTACGGTTAGTGGAAAATCTGATTTTTACAAAAACTATTTGATTGGCAACGACCCTCTTAAATGGAAGAATAAAGTCTTTTCATTTAACGAAGTTCTTTATCCAAACTTTTATGATGGAATTGATCTTATTTACCTAGGTCAGAGAGGACAGATAAGCTACAATTTCCTACTTGGACCAGAATCAAACACTGATCTCATCGCGTTTGATTTTGAAGGTGCTGATGCTGTTGACATTAAAGATGGGGAGCTCATAATTACACATAGGTTTGGTCAAATTATTCAATCTCATCCCAAGGCTTGGGAATTGGATGAAAACGGAAATAAAAAGAAGAATGTATTCGTGCAATATCAAATTAATAACAATATCATTTCCTTCAGTTTCCCAGAAGGATATGACTCATCGAAACAGCTATACATTGATCCCAGTTTGACATTTTCCACTTTTTCTGGATCGACAACAGACAATTGGGGTTTTACTGCAACTCCAGACATCTACGGAAATCTTTTTGGCGGAGGCATTGTTTTTGGATCAGGATACCCAGTAACAACTGGGGCATACGATAACACCTTTAATTCTGGTACAGGTTCTTTTCCAATGGATGTCGCAATATCCAAATACAATACAGATGGAACATCTTTATTGTATGCAACCTATGTTGGAGGAAGTGGGAATGAAACACCTCACAGTATAGTTTGTGCTGACAACGGAGAGCTGTTTATATACGGTATTACTTCCTCTACTGACTTCCCCATGGCAGGAAACCCGTTTGATAATAGTTTTAATGGCGGTCCATTCGAAAGTGAAAATTCTTTATCCTTTGATGGTACAGATATTTACATCGCTCGCTTAAGTGCCGATGGATCGAATCTTTTGGCATCCACTTATGTCGGAGGTTCTGATTCTGATGGATTAAACTCAGGAAACTTACATTACAATTACGGAGATCAATTTAGAGGGGAAATCACAGTTGACGGAAATGGAGACGTGTATGTCTCTAGTACTACATATTCCTCGGACTTCCCCGTAAACAACCCTGTTCAAAGTTTTTTAAATGGTTCTCAAGATGCCATTTTAATGAAACTTCCTCCAATGCTAAACACCCTGAGCTGGTGCACTTACTTTGGTGGTTCTGGTGTTGAAACTGGAAATGCTGTACAGGTTAACGATAACCTGGGTGCTGTCTGTATTGCCGGAGGGACAAATTCAAGCACATTACCGTTGAGTTCAGGGCATGACCTATCATTTAATGGAGGCCTGTCCGATGGATACGTGGCAAAATTCAATAGCACCACAGGTGCCGTGTCTTCAGGGACATTTATGGGCTTAGGGGAATATGACCAGGCCTACTTTGTTCAATTTGATGTTGATGATGCCATTTATGTTTATGGTCAAACAGAATCAGATTGGCCAATAACACCAGGTTGTTTTGGCTCGCCCAATTCTGGGCAATTTGTAAGAAAATATGATTCTAATCTGAACACGATTAATTGGACTACAATGATAGGAGCAGCCTCTGGACATGTAGAAATATCTCCAACCGCTTTTTTGGTTTCAGATTGCTATGATATTTATTTAGCTGGTTGGGGAGGAACTCTTAACTCAAGTGGACAAGCCTCATTTTCAACCACAAACGGCTTCTTGGTTACTAATGATGCTCATCAGAATCAAACCAACGGAAGCAATTTCTACATTGCTGTTCTTGATGAAAATGCACAAAATCTAAAATATGCCACATTTATGGGTGGGATGAACAGCAGTTCAAACCATGTGGATGGTGGAACAAGCAGGTTTGATAAATCTGGTAGAATATATCACGCGGTATGTGCCGCTTGTGGAGGTAATAATTTTGGATTCACATCTACTTCTGGGAGCTATGCAGAAGAAAATTTAAGCCCTAATTGTAATATGGCTACATTCAAATTCGAGCTAAGTAGTATTGAGGCAGCTGCCGCACAACCGGCACCATTAATTTGTATCCCACAATCCGTTTTATTTTTAAATGACAGTCAAAATGGAAATGCTTATTTATGGGATTTTGGCGATGGTAATACTTCAACAGAAGAAGAGCCTATTTATCAATATACAGAACCCGGGTCATATGAAGTTCAATTAATAGTTTTCGATACAACGGGCTGCTACAGTTCTGACTCAGTTAGCTTAATTGTAGATATTGGTGCATTTAGCGGAGGAGTTGTCGACCCTATCACTCCTATTTGTCCTGGACAATCATATCAACTTGAGGCTTTTGGTGGGCAATTCTACGAATGGACCCCTTCAGGATTATTAGATGACCCCAGCTCTGCATCACCAACTGCCACAATAGATCAAACCACTACCTTTTCTGTAACGGTTTCAGATACTTGTGGTTCCGAAACATTACAGTTAACCTTAGAAGTGTATACCAATTCTGTATCCATATCTCCGGACAATACTACCTGTATAGGCAACAGTGTCCAGCTCGAAGTTTTTGGGACTGGTTCTGTGGAGTGGAACCCGCCCTTCTTTCTAGATGACCCAAATTCATTTACCCCTATTTGTACACCAGATACGAGCATTACCTATATTGCAACGGTTACAACAGATGATGGATGTGTAAATGAAGACACCACATCCGTTACCGTTTTCTTTGATCCTCCAACTCCAATTTTGGATGATGAAGTCGAGCTTTGTCTTGGAGCACAAACTCCCATTTCAGTCTCTGGAGGAGATTATTACAATTGGGTTAGCAATCCGTCGATAGTTGCATCAGACGGATCAATTGCAGTCATCAATCCAACCACGAATCAATGGTTTTATGTAGAAGTTGGAAATGCGTGCGGAACAATTATTGATTCTATTTATGCCAATGTCATTGAGATTGAAATCACTGCTGGAAATGACACCATTATCTGTCCTAAACAGGCTGCTTTTCTTTGGGCTGAGGGAGCTACGTACTACGAATGGCAACCATCCAATACCGTTGTGAGCCAATTTGGAAATGAAGTCACCGTAATACCAAACTCTAGTACCAATTATATGGTCATCGGAATAGATGATAATGGGTGTTTTGATACGGCATATGTTTATGTGTCCTTATTTCCTTACCCATCATTTGAAACATCAAATGATGTAATTGCATTTTATGGTGATGAAATACAGCTTGAGGCATTTTCAGATCAAGCAGGGTCATTTATATGGTCACCGGCCGAGTATTTGTCCTGTATTCATTGTCAAAACCCTATTGCAACGCCAAATCAGGAAATTACTTATGAAGTTACCTTTACTGACCTTAACGGCTGCTCATCCGAGGAATATATTACCATTAGCTACGATGCTGTCGTTTATGTACCAAACACTTTTACTCCTGACAATGATGGCGTTAATGATGTGTTTGAAGTATCTGGCGGTAACCTTCTTGAAATGAAGTGTACTATTTTTAATCGATGGGGAGAACTCATTCACACCATGAATTCACCCAATGAATCATGGAATGGAACATTTAATGGGGTAAATTGTCAAGATGGTACGTATATTTGGAAATTGATATACACTGATTTCACATATAAAGAGTACGAGCTTAGTGGACATGTCAATCTAATTAGATAAACATTTAACACACATGGGAGTTAAAGTACATTCGTTCCAATTTAACCCTTTCCAAGAAAACACTTTTGTCATCTACGACCAAGAAAAAAAATGCGTAATTATCGACCCAGGTTGTTATGAACGTCACGAAGAAGATATTTTATTTGGATTTATAGAAGAAAAGCAACTACAACCAATGGCCCTTATCAATACACATGCACATATTGATCATATTTTAGGAAATGCAGCGGTTAAATCGAAATTTAACATACCCTTATACTTACATAAAGAAGATCTTTCCACCCTACACTCTGTGGAATCCTATGCACATGTCTACGGATTTGAAAAATATAAAACATCACCAGATCCTGATGAATATCTAATAGATCATTCAGAGGTTTCTTTTGGTTTAATGAAATTCAAAATTTATCATACGCCAGGTCATGCTCCAGGTCATGTAGTCCTCTATAATCAAGAAAATAAGTTTGTTATTAATGGAGATGTCCTCTTTAATGGCAGCTTTGGAAGAGTAGATTTGCCAGGAGGAGACATACAAACGCTAAAAAACTCTATTTTTGATGTCATGTTTCAGCTTCCAGAAGATACAATTGTATATTGTGGACATGGTACAGAAACAACAATTGGCAAAGAAAAAAAGGACAATTACATACATCAATTTTAGACGTGAACATAGCAATCAATTGTAGACACCTCCTTTCTAACAAGCTAGAAGGTTTCGGTAATTACACACTGGAGATTTGTAAAAGAATCTGTAAAAGTCATCCTGAGCATGAATTTTATCTTTTTTTTGATCGACCTTTTTCGGAAGAATACATTTTTAGCAATAATGTTCATGCCGTTGTCGTCGGTCCTGTTACACGACATCCAATACTCAATGTGATTTGGGGGAGCATCTCTCTAAAAAGAGCTCTGGCCAAATACAATATCGATTTATTTTGGTCCCCTGATGGAATTTGTAATCTAAGAACCAAAACACCACAGATAATTACGATTCATGATTTGAATTTTGAACATAATCCTAAAGATTTACCCTGGTTTGTAAGAAATTATTATCGCATTTATTATCCTCGATTTGCAAAAAAAGCAGAACATATTATTAGTGTTTCCGAATACTCCAAGAATGATATCATTAAAACATATGATCTACCCGAAGAAAAAGTAAGTCCAATCTACAATGGTGCTTGTGACCATTTTTCATTGGTCAATCTTGATGAGAAGAATGAAATAAGGTCAAAATATGCTGAAGCACGTCCATTTTTTGTTTTTGTTGGATCTATACATCCGCGCAAAAATGTAGAACGATTGCTTCAAGCCTTTTCGTTATATCACAAAAAATATTCAGAATATCATTTGGTTATTGTAGGGAGTAATATGTGGCGCAATCAATCCATTCATATACCAGCTGAAATAGAAGAATTTGTGACTTTTACGGGTCATGTAAACTCAAGTGATTTGGCCAAAATAATGGGCAGCTCTTTTGCTCTTGTTTACCCTCCCTATTTTGAAGGTTTTGGTATTCCTTTGGTTGAAGCCATGAAAAGTGGTATTCCCATTGTATCGAGTAATAAAACTTGTCTTCCAGAAATTGCAGGTAACGCAGCCATCTATTTTGACCCATTCAATGTCGAAGAGATGGCTTCTCAAATGTCCAGAATCAACGAAGATTCAGATCTTAGAAAAGAGTTGGTTGAAAACGGTAAAGAAAGAGTTAAAGATTTCTCTTGGGATAAAACATCAGAAGAAACTTGGCTTGTATTAGAAAAATTTTTGAGAAAATAAATACTTTTGCCCAACGGCTCCATAGTTCAATGGATAGAATAGAAGTTTCCTAAACTTTAGATCCAGGTTCGATTCCTGGTGGAGCCACTTTTTTGATTCCAAAATACTAGCTAGAATGAGAACGAAACCCTCATCTAAAGAGCTAACTCTACATTTTTAATGATTAGAACGTTATATTTATTCTACAAGAAATGAGGAAAAGAAATTATAAACAAAAAGATTTGAGTTGTCTCCAACAAATCAAATTTTTCGGAATATTCTTTATCGTTGTAGCATTTGCTTTTTTACCAGAAACTGAAATGATCTTCTACACGCTTTTTGTAAGTGTCATTTCAATAACTATTTTATGCCTTCTTGTATACTCTGGAATGGACTTATCTAATAGACATATAGTGAAATCTAAAGAGAAATCAGACATTTTTAAACCTATTTTTGATGGTTTCTTGTATGCAATGGTCTTTATTTTTAAATCGATGTATTTTCACCTTCGAACTAGAATAATTTTTATTATTAACATCATTATTTTTAGCCTTCCAATGATTGGTTTGTTTTACGGTTGGACTGCAAATGATTTTATACTGATTACTTTTTTAAACCTGGCTTCTTCTTTTATTTTATTATGGATCTTCGCAGTTTTTGGATTAGGGGTTCCACTTAAATCAAGAATCAAGCATTTTTTTGGTTTTGCAATTGTATTCTTCTTCTTTTTTATCTTTCTTCCATTGGTGGGCGTTAGTATTTTTGTTTCAGAGGGCCCTAGTGGCTTGTTTACCCTTACGCTAAATGAACAGTTTTATATTTTGTTAAGTGAAATCGCATTAAATAGCTTTTCAATGGTCATTGCTCTCTATTACAGAAAAAACAAAAAATCCGAGAGTGAAGGTGAAACTTATACTGGAAACATGTTTATCAGTTATCTCATGTTGGCACCTGCTTCTGCTTTAATTCTTCCTTTTGCATCTAATTTCCCTGAACTTTATGCTAATCATTATTTGCTGTGCAATTGTTTACTTTCTATAATGCTTATCATCATTGTGATTTTAGGCGATAACTTTTCTTTTCTTCCTGTTTTTCAAACCACAAAAAAAGGAAAAGAAAAGAGGGACAAATGGTTTGATAATTACGATGAATTTTATAATAATAAAAGGCCAATTGGATAATTTACCTTAACATTGATGATTGAATCTTGACATCGAAAAAAAAAAGTTAGACCTATGAAAAAATTGATTCTTTGCTTTATATTACTTCGCACCGCGACTGTTTTTGGTCAAAATCCAAATCCGAGTGTATCTGTAGATGAGTATATTATGGATGAAATGGAAACAGAGCACTTTCCCGGAGTGGCGACGGTCATTGTGAAAAATGGTGAAATTGTTTGGCTGAAATGTTACGGTTTTGCTGATATAGAAAATGGAATTCCAGTGACAGACAGTACTCAGTTTTTATTGGCATCAATGTCGAAACTGTTTACCGGAACTGCAACCATGCAGCTCAAAGAAGATGGCATGTTGCAGCTCAATAATGACATCAACGAATATTTACCGTGGCAATTAAATCACCCTACACAAAGTACAACACCAATGACCATTCACCAGCTCATGACACATACCTCTTCAATTAAAGACAATTGGTCTGCCATGAGCAATTATTATGGATATCCGGATCCAACCATGAGTTTAGAGGCGTGTATGCAAGACTACTTCACTGTCACTGGAGAAAATTACAATGCCAATCAAAATTTTCTTAGTGCTTCTCCAGGAACAGTATTCAACTATTCGAATATGGCTACTGCACTCAATGGCTATATAACGGAAATTGTAAGCTCCACTCCTTTTGATGATTATTGTAATGAGCATATTTTCGAACCCCTTTGCATGGAAAAAACAGCATGGCACATGGCCGATCTTGACTCTAATGAGGTGGCAAGACCCTATTCCTATTCCAATGGAAATTTTATTGCGAATCCGCATTATGGATTTGCCGATTATCCTGACGGTCAATTAAGAAGCTCCATTACGGATCTGGCAAATTACATGATTGCTTTTTTAAATGGAGGGTCTTTGGGAAGTAATGCCATATTGTCGCCGTCATCTGTAAGCGAAATGTGGACTCAACAAATTCCTTCGATTGAAAGTAAACAAGGCTTGAATTGGTACAAAGAGTTGCTTTATCACAGTGGAGGTGAAACTTTACTCTGGGGTCACAATGGAGGTGAGCTTGGTGTTTCAACAGATATGTATGTCGACCCGGAATCAAACATTGGTTTATGTGTGCTTTCCAATGGAGGTGGTACAAACCTTTACATCTGTGATGAGCTTTATGATTATGCCCTATCCTTAAATCCAATAAGTAGTATTGTTCCCGAATGTGGATTTACGAACATTCCTGAGCTTTATTCAAAAGACAAAGAATTAATAAAGATTATTGATATTCTAGGAAGAGAAAGCATCGTAAAACCGAACACACCGCTCATTTATATTTACAGCGATGGGTCTTCTGAACGTGTTTTTGAAATAGAATAATCTCTCCAAAGTGGTTTTTAGATACGATTTATTCATTACTAATATCGTTTTTATGTCAATAATTAATGAATAAAAAAAGCGCTCCGAAAAGCGCTTTTAATTATAAATACATTTAAGTCTTATTGAATAACCACTCTTTTTGTTACTCGTTGACCATTGATTTCAACAGTACACATGTAAAGACCCTCTTTCAAATTTAAGTTACTAAGTAAAATTTTAGTTGAAGAAAGATTTGAAGCAGTTCTGACCAATTCGCCTGTAGCCGAATACATTTCGATGGTATTGATTAATCCTTCTTTAGAACCAATGGTAATTGATTGTGATGCTGGATTAGGATAAATATCAATTGAGCTTTCCAATTGACTCATTTCGTCAATACTGTTTTGACCATCTAGGTTTGTTGCTCTAACAATTCTTCTACAAAAATAACCCATGGTTGAGTCAATATACGCAACAGCTTTCATTGGGCTCATATCCGGATTTTGTGCTATTGCCGACATGTGTGCATCAATACCCGCTTGAGCAGGCAAACCTAATACGACAGAAGCTATATAAACTGTAGTCGTTGAATCCCAT
>CAJQPH010000019.1 GCA_905480165.1 uncultured Flavobacteriales bacterium | reverse complement strand
GCAGCAAGGTCCACCTCTTCCCATCCCGAACAGAGAAGTTAAGCCTGCTTGCGCTGATGGTACTGTCCTTTTGAGGATGGGAGAGTAAGTCGACGCCGATCTTAAGACCCCTGACTACTTGTAGTTGGGGGTTTTTTTATGGCCAAAACTCTGTGGGCTTTAATCAATAATATGTGTAATTTTAAACTCAAGGAATAAATGTATTACGTTTATCGTATCGGTATACTAAAACCTTTTCTTCTTCCAGTTATCGAAATTGGTACTGATACCTAAATAATGATTCGATCCTGCAGCGGACATTACCAGGATGCCGTAATCTATTTTGATTTTTTTAAGCTTTATGCCTATTCCAAATGAAAATCCAGAAAGACCGGGTCTATCTAAAAGCTTCATTTGTTCTCTTCTGAAATAATTAAATCCCGTTCTAAATTCCAATTTATCAGATGCAAGTAATTCTAAAGCGTAGGAGAAATGGCTAGCAAGGTTTTTACCGAACCCTGGTCGATCTACAGCGATGGTATCACCTGATAATGCATCAATGGTTGGTTGCAGATTGGGATCGTCATAAAGTATTTTCCAATGATTTAGATGGTGGCCAAGTAACGAAATTCTAAATGGTGCATGATTCAGTTTGTATGAAATACCAGACTGAACCTCAATAGGTAATGGTGCTCTATCAGTGTTCTCATAAGGTACTAGCTGGAAACCTATATTCTTTACGATAAAAGAAGCAGCCAAATCTTGTTTTGGATGACTGTATGTAGCCCCCATAGTGCCATGTACTCCAAGTGAAGAATAAACATCCATATGAGAACCAATTAGGTTGATACCAGCTCCTATTTTTATCGTTTTACCTACGTCATGGCTATAATTCATTCCAAGAGAGTATTCAATGGCCGAAAAAGAATTCGTTGCATTTCCTAATTCATCAGTACCATCGAACCTTCCATAATTCTGGAAACGAATCACTGGAGAGAAAATACCGTGTTTGCTTTTAAAAGCATAGCAAAGCATTCCAACCTGAACACCTGAGGGAAGAATGGCTTGGTTGATTTGTAAGCTCCGAACATGCTGTGAGCTAAGTAATGACGGATTTTCAACAGATAAACCAATGTCATTATCACTAATGGTAATAAGATTCGAACCCAAACCCGCTGATCTCGAAGAGTATATGGTATTTAAAAATGCAAAGCTGTTTAAACCAAAATTATATGTCTGCGCTTTAAAGGCAAATGCCAAGCAAAGAATACAAAGAGATAAGGCTATTTTGATCATAGAAATAAAACGTATTATCGTAAAAATAATTGCTTTGCTTCAAATAATTACTTGATTCTTGTTATATTTTGAATTAATTCTCGTTAGAGCTAATAAATGCGTATGAAAAAATCTACTTTTAAATCTATTCTATTAATAGGTACTCATGCCAATCTATATTATAAAGAGTTGGCAAAATCTTCAAAAGTCAATATACATACCCTAAAGTTTAAGAAGAAAGATCCATTTTCTGTAGATGAACCCAATCAGTTTATTTACAATGACACATTAATTGATTTTAACGGGAAGTACACCTTATCTGAGCTTTCTTTTGCTCTATCTATTATTGTTGAGCACAATCCTGGTTTTGAGGATTGTCTGGTTATTGGTGATCCTACTGAGCTATTATATCAAGCATTCGGTTTTGCCAAGAACAATCAGAACCCTCACATGATAAGGCAAGAGGTTCAGTTTCAATCCACTAAATCTAAAGATTCATTTTTATTTCTTTATCCAAGCGGGATGGTAGCTCATAATATTAGAAAGGAAATATCCAGTTTAATTTACTTATTGAAGAAGTATAACAGGAATGCTTTTTTGATACGAGAAGGCAATGAATCAACAAGCCAAATATTACAAAATATGTTAAAGAAAGGGGTGATATCCTTTGATCTTAATATATTAGAAGTAAACGGAATTGAAAAATTAATTTCAAATCAGACCGAGTTTACATCTTAAAACCTATGAATTATCGTCTTCATCATGCCTTATTCAATGAGATAATGAATAGGTACGATTTGATGTTTGTGAGCGTGATTAGGTCACATTTTAATAATCAAGAAGATCAAAAAGACATTTATCAGGAGTTTTCTATTCATTTATTTATGTTGATTGAAGCTCAATATTCAAAATCAATTGATTTACTGCATACAGCAACTTGGTTAAAAGCGGTTATTTCTAATTTTTGCAAATCTCAGATTAGAAAGAAAAATGCGAAAAGAAAGATAAAATTTAGCTCTGACGGCTTTATCACAACCCATTTAGAGCAATTTTCGGAAGATTCGAATACAGATACTCCTTTGTTTGATTTTTCAGGAGATGTAAATTCATATGAAATAATGAAATCTGTACTCAAATTGGTTTCGAGGCAAGAAGCGATGATGCTAAAAATGAAGTACTATTACAATAAACCGTCGACATACATATCCCGGAAATTGAACGTCACACACGTAGACGTTAAAATAGGAAGATTAAAGAAAAGAATACAAAGATTAACTGGGATTAACAATATTGAGGAGCTCTTAGAAAAATACGAGGTTTAACTAAAAATCCATGTGTCTTTCCTTCTTTTCATTGTAAATATCATTGATTGTCACCAATATTCCTGATTCCTCGACATTTCCAAAATCCGAATTTACAGCCGTGCCGAAAGTCTTCATAGTAGGAGAGAGGTTCATATAAATATTGATTAACGGAGGTATAAATTCATTTCGTTCTCTAATGAATGTATTTAGTAGTTTATATGCCTCCTTGAAATCTAAGTCTCCAAGTAGTTCTAGATTTTCTTTTTGCTTCGCATAATAATCTAAAGGGGAGTGAGGTATTAATAAATTTTCACGATCTGGGAAGTAATGATTCATAAATTGAAGTAGAAAGTTTCGAGCCTCAGTATTGTAGTTTGGGTACATGGTAACTTTGCCAAAAAAGTATTTTATTTCCGGATTAAATTTAATGAGTGCACCAAGACCATCCCAGATGTTGTCCAGGGCGAATAGTCCTTTTCTCGGATTCACAGATGGCTGATAATTAGGCTGTACCCAGCTCCTACCTAATTCGATAGTGTATGGTAAAACATCTGAAATAAAAGGTTCTGAGAAGTTAAAGTAATGGGTAGTTGACAAATGAATTTCACCCGTCTTAGTTATGGCATTTTGACATTTTATAAAACGATAGCCGCCAATAATTTCATTGTCTTCAGGTGACCAAACAATGAGTTGTTCATAGCAAATTTCGTCGGTGTCAAAGTGATCCAAATCTATTGAATTACCCGTCCCTCCTCCAGAGGCTCTGAAGGTGATTTCTCGTAATCTTCCAATCTCCTTTAATACATTAGGAGAGTTGTGATTATTTACAATGTAAATTTCGTTTCCACCTTTTCTTGTATTTCGAATGAAAGTGGAATTATTGAGTTCTGATTTAATCACTTTGGGGTGAATGGGGTCGATGATATTCATATGGTCTTGTCTTTAATTGAATACACTTTCTTTTTATACTCTTGAGCTGCTTTGTAATCTGTTAACTCCGAATGAAATTCTTTCCCATTTAAGCTTGCACCAATATGAAAGGTGATTTTTTGATTTCGTTGTTTAAATAATTCATTCGAAAGGTAGAGCATTTCAATATTTGCCTTAATTCCAAAAAACTTCCTAATCTTATATAAGTTATAAAAAAAAGGAGAAAGCTTCCCATCAATGTATATAGGTACGACTTTTCTCTCGAGCGCCCTTGCATATGTTACAAAGGTTTTTTTCCACTCTAGGTCTCTAATCAATCCCTTTGATTTCCGGCTTACCAATCCTGCAGGGAATATGCAAAGTGCGTGGTCAGCGTCAAAAGCATTTTTTATTTGATTCCGAACAGATACATTGTTTTTACCATGTTTGTTGACACCAATAAATAAATCTTTAAGGTTCTCTACATTCATGAGTAAATCGTTAACAATGAATTTTATATCTGGACGATGATTCGTAATCGCTGAAATGAATGCTATTCCATCCATGCCTCCAAGAGGGTGATTCATGACTAAAATAACAGGGCCTTTTTTGGGAATTAAATGAAGATCATTTATTTCAACTTTAATATTGAAATATTTCATGACCTCATCACAGAATTCAAGATTTTTTTTGTCTTTATGCTCATTTAAGAATGTGTTGATTTCTTCTTAATGAAGAATACGTTTGAGATAATTAATGACAAAGTTGGGAAGCCATCTAAGTAATCTTGGGTTTTTACTCTCTATTAGTCGAGAGATGTCGATGAACTTGTCCTGCTCCATGCGTCGAAGGTATTTATTTTTTTCACT
>CAJQPH010000018.1 GCA_905480165.1 uncultured Flavobacteriales bacterium | reverse complement strand
TTTCATCTTAGATTCTATCTTCTCCAAGTCATTCTCGGAAAATGAATCTTCTAAAAAATCAATATCATAATAGAATCCCTTAGCAATAGGAGGTCCAATAGCAAATTTGGCATTTGGATAATAAAACTGAATCGCTTCAGCCATGAGATGTGCAGAAGAATGCCACATCGTTGACTGCCCTTCTTTATCCCTCCAAGTCAGAAGCTGAAGAGAAGCATTTTCTTTGATTGGCAGACTCGCATCAACCACATCTCCATTCACCACGGCACCCAATACATTACGTGCAAGACCATCAGAAATTGACAAAGCAATATCCATTGAAGTAGTATTCACATCTACATTTCGTACTGAACCATCGGGAAGAGTAATGTCTATCATAAAAAATTTTGTGCAAAGATAAGTAAAGAGGAGTAAATTAGATAAAAATCACATTAACTTTTGTTTTCTATTCGAAATAATGATTTTTGAATCGACCTGATCGAACTAGATATAGAATCCTCTCCTAAAATGGTTTCAGGCAATTCCATTGAAATATAACAGCGAAACATCCAAATTTCAAGAATATCCTTAAGGTTCACGGAGTAGGTTTCATATAACGGATTTGTAGATGAAAGGAGCACATTCTTTTCCTTTGAAATTTGATTATCAATGATCTTGAACACAATTCCGTCATCTTTGGTTACAATAACACAAGGCGTTTCTGAGGAAATTAAGGTCCAATCCTGAACAAATTCACCAACAACAAAAGAACCATCAGAAACAGGCGGCATTGAATCTCCTGATATAGGAAAAGTCCTGTATTTCCGATTTTTGGATAAAAACGGAAGACGAATGGTTGGTAGCTCTTTAATAAATTCGGGATCTGAGTAACCAAGAGCATATCCTGCTTTGGCCTTAACTGGAATCATTTCAATCAGCTCTTCATTGCTTTCTGAAACCTGAGAAGTAAGGATTCTCAGCTTTGACCCTGTTGCAGAAGATTTCCATCCATTCGTGATTCTGGTCCACTGACTTGAATTAAAGGTTGAGAAATCATTCTTTAATATGGCATCAATAGAAATGTTGTAAAACTCAGAAATCATGGATATGATTTCTAGGCTTGGTTGGGCAACAGCGTTTTCATATCCACTGTAAGTAGACCGATTTAAACCTAAACTTTTAGAAACCTCATCTTGAGATTTAGCAAAATGTTTTCTTAAGAGCTTTAAATTGTTTCCAACCACCATATTATAAAAATTTATGATAAATATATGAAATAATGAGTAACTAAGCAGTATTTTTGATTAGAATTTAATCTTTACTGAGAAATAAATTTATAGCTTATGTATCCTGTTTGAGTATTGGAAGCTGAAGCGATATAATTAAAACGAGATTTTCGAGCATATTCAAGAGCCTTACTTTTCATACAAGAGGAAGTATTCGGAGACGAAGAGTTTTCAATCTGAGCGTCTATTACATTTCCATTTTTATTCACTTTTATTCGAACAACAATTGTTCCACGAGAATTGTAACCACAAGTGTATCCTGGATTTCGAATATGCCAATTGTCGTTTTTATAGGCAGTGCGCCCGTGAAGCTCCCACTCTACCATTACCTCTCCCGAAAACTGATTCTCTGAACTTGAATTGGAAGGCTTATTTCCTGTTGTTTTCTCTCTCTTTAATTCTTCTAATCTAGCTTGATGCTCCTTGACCAACTCTTCCCTTTTTTCATCTCCACCAGTTTCATCAATAAATTGTTGCTCGATATCTTTCGCGGACTCTGCACGATCCCCCTCATACGTGCTTTCTGACCAATCATCAGCGGAACTATTTCTTACATCATTCACATCTCGAGATATACTAGACACATTTCCAGCAGAAAAGTCTCCAGCATCTATATTTTCTGCCTTTAAACGAATTCCATCATCTTCTAATTTGGAATAGGTATTGAATTGTGTTTTCTTACCAAACCCAGTAAAAGAAGATACTTGTAGATATACAAAGACAAAGAGGTAAACCCCAGCACATGCCGCTACTCCAATTATAGTATGTTCTGAAATCTTCTTCATGGATGACTTATAACTTGACCTGTTTGTTTGTCTATATATTTTTGAATTATTCCCGTTTCCTTATCAAGAACTTTCAAATAATTCATATCAGCATTATAAAATGACCAGTGATTAAATGGAAGTAATTGATTTCCATCTAAATCATATAATGCATTTCCTATATCATTGCCAACAATAAAAAAATCTCTTTCTTTATATATTGAAGAATACAACGCATCCAAAATTACGTTCAATTTTAAGTCCATAATTCCAAATTCCCCATCTTTCTCAAAAAGAATGTACTCATTTTTAACCAGCTCAATGCTCTCATAGTCATAATTAGATACAATGCTATAAGAAGAATCCATTAATGCCCATTTATCGCTTTTTTTAACACCAAAATTCAATCCTAAATTTCTAATATGATCATATTTTGGTTTGACTAGATAATCTCCATCAAAATTGACGATTCCATATTTTTTATTTTGGAAAACGACGGCCCGGTCATTGGCAAAATTCCCCAATAAATCATAATCAATAAATCCGTCAAACTTATTCTCGATTATTTGTTTTCCTCGTTCGTCTAGATAACCAATCTTATCGCCTTTAACACAAATGGCATATCCATTTGCCTCTCGATGTATCTCTTGGTAAAGAGAATCACTAACGAGAGCACCATTGCGATCCGAAAGCTGTTTATAATTATCCGTATTTACTAAGATGAAAAGGCTGTCCGAAAAATAAAAAATAGCTTCATTATCGCAAGGGATAACCAAGTTTAAATCAATATCAATTAAACCTCTTTTACCGTTGAGAGAAACAGGGCATAAACCATCTCTAAAATCCAGAACAAAATCAAATTTTTCAGATGAG
>CAJQPH010000017.1 GCA_905480165.1 uncultured Flavobacteriales bacterium | reverse complement strand
TGATTCTGTTTTAAAGGCGAACGATAAAGGCAAGATCAAAATAAAAAAGATTGAAGACAATACGTCAGCAATTGCCGAAATCATTATTCATTTGTCCTCAGGGGTGTCCCCCGACAAAACCATTGATGCCTTATATGCTTTTACCGATTGTGAAGTGTCGATTTCTCCAAACTCGTCTATTATTGATGGAGAAAAGCCTGTGTTTATAGGTGTTTCTGAAATATTAAAAACATCAACAGACAATACTTTAGCGTTATTAAAAAGAGAGCTAGAAATAAAGTTAGAAGAGCTTGAGAGACAATGGCATTTTGCTACACTTGAAAAGATTTTCATCAATAATGAGATGTACATTGATTTTAAGAAGTACTCTGATAAAGTAGCACTCTATGAGTATTTGTACAAATCTTTTAAGCCTTTCAAAAAACAGTTGATTCAGGAAATTACAGATGAAGATTTACAAAAATTAACGCAAATCCCGATGATAAGAATCACGAGATTTGATGCTACTAAGGCCGACGATAATCTTCTTAAGATTGATGAGCAGATTAAAGAAATCAAGCATCATTTGGCTAATCTTGTGGAATATGCGATCAATTATTTTAAAGATTTAAAGAAAAATTTTGGCTCAGGAAAAGAGCGTAAAACAGAGATAAAAACTTTTGATAATATTAGTGCATCTAAGGTGATTATTGCGAATAAAAAACTCTATGTTGATTATGAAGAAGGGTTCATTGGTCATAGCTTGAGAAAATGTGAGGCTGTTTGTGACTGCTCAGAAATCGATGATATTATTTGTTTCTTTTCAACCGGGAAAATGATGATTACCAAGATTGCGGATAAAAAGTTTGTCGGAAAGGATATGATTTATGCTCATGTTTGGAAAAAGGGAGACAAGCGTAAAATTTATCACATGATTTACCAGGATGGTAGAGGAGGTCAATCGATGATGAAGCGTTTCTATGTGAATTCAATTACTCGAGATACTGAATATGATCTTACCAAGGGGTCAAAATCTTCAAAGGTCCATTACTTTTCTGCCCATCCGAATGGAGAAAGGGAAGTGGTTAATGTTATTTTGAGACCCCGGCCGCATCTTAAGAAAACCAAATTCGAGGTTGATTTTGGTGAATTATTGATTAAAGGAAGAAAGTCCGTTGGCAATAGAGTAACTAAGGAGCTTATTCAAAAGATCGTTTTAAAGGAACTTGGAGGCTCTACTCTTGCGGCAAGGAAAATTTGGTACGACCAAACTGTAACCCGTTTAAACGATGAGGAAAGAGGCGCTTTTATTGGAGCTTTTAAAGGAGAGGATAAAATTCTTTCGATATACTCAAATGGAGATTACAGATTAAGTAGTTTTGATTTGTCAACCCGTTTTGATGAAGATATTGTCCATCTTGAAAAATGGAGTCCAAAACATGCCATTTCTGTAGTTTATCACGACGGATCCAAATCTCAGAGTTTCGTAAAAAGATTTTTGTGTGAGGTGACCAGTGATAAAAGAGTCTCTTTTATAAGTGACAGTAAAGGTTCATTTATGTCAGCTTATTCCACGGCGTATCAGCCAGAAGTTACTTTGGTCTTTAATAAACAACTAAAAGAAACGAAAAACCTACCGAATAAAGTCATTCAATTGGATGAATTTATAGAAGTTAAGGGAATGAAGGCTCAGGGGAACCAATTGACAAAATACAAGGTCAAGGAGGTCCTATTGAATCATGATATTCAAAAAAGTAAGGAGCCATGGCCAGATGAGGTTGAGGAAGGGGCAGAGGTTCAACCTGAAGTAGAGTTGTCGAAAAAGGAAAAAGGTTCAGATACTTCAAATTCAATCAACAAAGAGTCAAAAGAACATAACGATAATTTTGAAAAAAAAACAGTTCCCGAAAAAAGAGAATCAATTAAGTCAGAAGTAAAGAAGAAAACATCCGACAAAATCAAAAAAGAAAAATCAAAGAATACAGATGAGTATTCCAATACCATAGAGTGGGATCTTAGAAGTGAGGAGCCAAAGGAGTCAAAAGAGAACAGTAAATCGAATAAATCAGACGATGACGAACAAATGAAGTTGTTTTAGAACAACCCTATAAAGTCATGGTTTAGAACAAATGTTCCTGCCTGTTTAGTGGTCTAAAAGTTTAATAGAATAGACTATTCTATGGGTGCATTTCTTGGAAGCTTTTCTTTTTTATACATTTGGCAACTTTTGACGAGAACACTCGTTTTTTAACTGAATATAACTAATACTATAAAACCTTGCTCGACAACAGCAATTTGTCTATAAAACGATTTCTCAAAAATCTGATTGGGGTTTTGATGTTTTCTTTATTTTTTTCTCTTGAATTATCTGCTCAATTATTTGATCCTTTTGATATTCGATTTGTTACCTCTCAGAAAGGTGGAATAACAATGTTATCCAATGTGTCTGTTTCCTGTGGTTCAAGTGGGGGATGCGCATCGGCAGTTGCTCAGGTGCCTCCAAACGGCAACTCTTCGAATGAGAATTTTAGTATGTCATATATTGATATAGATGGTTTAAGCTCTACTTTTATGTCGTCTAGTGATAGTTTAAATTTAGATGATTGTAGTGAAATCTCTTGGGCAGGATTGTATTGGAGTGCTGAAATTAATTCAAATGTGCCTGGTTTTAATACGCGAAATACAGTAAAACTGGCTGTTAATTCAGGTTTTTATCAATCCCTTATTGCGGATGAAATGGTTGATGCATTCACAATTAGCCATCCAAGTTATCATTGTTTTAAAGACATCACTTCGATAGTTCAAAGTGCAGGTATAAAGGCACGATTTACGATTGCTGATATAACAACTCAGACGGGTAATAATAAATTCGGAGGATGGACAATTGTTGTTGTGTACAAAAACATCTACAATTCAATGAGAAACTTATCTGTCTTTGATGGTTTCGGCAGTATTGGTTTAGGTAATACATTAGATATACCCATTACAGGATTCACCACACCTGTAGCTGGTCCTGTTAATTTTGAGCTTGGTGTTGTTGCCCACGAAGGTGATAGGGGGGCTTCGGGAGATCAGTTGAGATTTAATGGTGCCGGTAATAATGTTCAAATTTCAGATGCATTACATAATGCTACCAATTTATTTAACAGTACCATTTCCAACGGCGCTGTTCTTACACCTTTCAGGAATCCTAATTTTAATAATACCTTAGGGTATGATGCAGCGATTTTTCTACCTGATAACACCTCTTTTAATTACATTGGAAACAATACATCATCTGCAACCATTCGTGTTCAAACTTCTTCCGAAAATATACTCTGCCGTATATTTACATCAGCAATAGATATTTACGAGCCTGATTTGAGGGCATCAGTTTATATCGATGACCTGAATGGAGGAATTGTTGAGCCAGGAGATATTTTAGAGTACACCTTGGTGGGCAAAAATATTGGCTCTGATTTATCCATTAATACATTTGTTGTGGATACTTTAGACCCTCGAACAACCTATGTGCCAAATTCAATTTCGATAGATTATGGGCCAAATCCTGGTGCAAAAACGGATGTGATAGGGGATGATCAAGCTGAATATGATCTTTCGACGAATTCTATCAAGGTTAGAATAGGAACTGGAGCAAATGCTACTAATGGAGGAGAGGTGCAGGCATCTCCCCAAGGAGCGGATAGTACTGTAATTAAATTTCTTGTTACTGTTATTGATGATTGCTTAATGTTTCAATGTGACTCTACCTTAGAGCATGTTGCCTACATATTTGGGGAGGGCTTCATTTCCGGAAATGAATATGGTAATAATGGAGCTTCTGATTTATTAGATGCGAATGGTTGCCCATTAGCGGCCAGTAACGTATTGTTAATTGATGTGTCGGGTTGTCCACCACCTGAAGTGCTATACAATCCGCCTCTTTGTGTTGGAGATTCATTAGAATTAACAGCGTCATTTTCGGCTTTAGCGAATTATGAATGGTCAGGTCCAAATTCATTTTCTGATGTCAATTATCAAACTGGAGTTGGTGACATAAGCTTAAGTGATACCGGAGAATATCATGTCGAAATTACTTTTCCTGGTTTGGATTGTTCTCTCGACACCTTCGCTACGGTGGTGATTTATGAAAACCCTGTGATATCATTAGTCAATCTACAAAATAGTTTGTGTTATCAATCTGATGATGCATTTATTTCTACTGATGTAAGTGGTGAGAACCCCATTGATATTTCGTGGTCTAATGGTGCTATTGTAGATAGTATTGGTGGGCTTTCTCCTGGAGATTATATCATTAATGTGGTAGATGACCATACTTGTATTGCTGTTGATACCTTTTCCACTATTGAGCCTACAGAGTTGGTTTCAAGTGCAAATGTGATTACTGATTTTAATGGATTTGGAGTAAGTTGTAATGGAGATAGCCTTGGGCAGTCACAGGTCTTCTATTCAGGAGGAACACAACCATATGATATTGTTTGGTCGAATGGAGACACGCTGGAGTTAGCAGACAGTTTGTCTTTTGGATCATATAATGTGGTCATTACAGATTCTAATTTTTGTCAAACAAGCTCTTCGGTTTCAATAACCGAACCAACCCTTTTATCTTTGAGTCAGCAGCCTGTTATGGTTTCCTGTTTTGGTGGCGATGATGGATCAATAGACTTCACTATTTCAGGTGGAGTGCCAGCATATACATACGATTGGTCTAACGGAAGTGATGAAGAAGACATTGATACTTTGATGGCTGGTAATTACAGTGTGATAGCTACTGATTTAAATGGTTGTATTGATTCGTT
>CAJQPH010000016.1 GCA_905480165.1 uncultured Flavobacteriales bacterium | reverse complement strand
CTCACTTTTCCGAAAGTGGAGACCTTGCGGTAGTGCATAATGGAATTATTGAAAACTACGATGTTATAAAGCAAGAGCTAGAAAGCCGTGGATATGTCTTCAAAAGTGATACAGATACTGAAGTTTTAAGTTATTTAATTTCTGACATAAAAAAGAAAACAGGGTTTAAACTTGCCAAATCCGTACGGTTAGCACTTCAACAAGTGGTTGGTGCGTATGCGATTGTTGTGATGTGTAAGGATGAGCCGAATAAATTGGTTGCAGCACGAAAAAGCAGCCCGCTTGTTTTGGGTATAGGAAAAGAAAATGACTTTTATGTTGCTTCTGATGCTACGCCAATTGTTGAATATACGAAACAAGTTGTGTATTTAAATGATGGTGATATCGCCATCTTAAATGAAGAAAAAGGCCTCAAGTTATATGATCATGAAGAAGGTCTAAAAGATCCATATATAGAAGAATTAGAATTGCAACTTGAAGCACTTGAGAAAGGGGGCTATGACCATTTCATGTTAAAGGAAATTCACGAACAGCCTCGTTCAATAGAGGATTGTTTTCGTGGTCGATTGAATGCATCGGAGGGTTGGGTTTCTCTAGGTGGAATCAAGTATTATGAGGATGCAATTATCAAGGCAAACAGAATTATTATGGTGGCTTGTGGTACAAGCTGGCATGCGTGTTTGGTTGGTGAATATTTGTTCGAGGATTTGGCACGAATTAATGTTGAAGTTGAGTACGCAAGTGAATTTAGATACAGAAATCCGATTATAAATGAGGGAGATATTGTTCTAGCGATTTCTCAATCCGGAGAAACGGCAGATACAATGGCAGCGCTTGAGCTCGCAAAAAGTAAAGGCGCAACGATTTTAGGTATTTGTAATGTGGTAGGTTCGTCCATTTCAAGAATTACTGATGCGGGATCTTATACGCATGCGGGTCCTGAAATTGGAGTGGCTTCAACCAAGGCTTTTACTGCGCAAGTTACTGTTTTGACACTTATGGCGGCTTCTCTAGCGAAGAAGAAAGGCAAGCTGAATGAGTCCAAATATCGAAACCTTTTGTCCGCTATGGAGGCGATTCCAAGCAAGGTGCAATTGGTTTTGGATAAGACAGAAAAAATTAAGAAAATCGCAGCCAAATACAAGGATGCCGCTAATGCTTTGTATTTAGGAAGAGGGAGCTCTTTCCCCGTAGCCTTAGAAGGCGCATTAAAGCTAAAAGAGATCTCATATATCCATGCGGAGGGGTATCCCGCTGCAGAGATGAAGCACGGTCCGATTGCATTAATCGATGAGGAAATGCCCGTTTTTGTGATTGCAACAAAAGGCCGATCTTATGAGAAGGTAGTAAGTAACATACAAGAAGTAAAAGCCCGAAAAGGTAAAATCATTGCCGTTGTAACTGAAGGCGATGAGCAGGTTAAAGAATTTGCAGATGATTACATCGAGATTCCTGAAACCAGTGAATATTTGGTTCCTTTAATTGCGACGATTCCATTCCAAATCCTTTCTTACTATATCGCAGTGATGCGTGATTGCAATGTTGATCAGCCAAGAAATTTAGCAAAATCGGTTACGGTAGAATAATCCCAAACCCGAATTTTTTTCCTTTCATAATCCTGAGATTTATTCAAAAAAAATAAGGAGGGCGAAGGCCCTCCTTATTCATATAATTCAATTTTAAAATTATTTGATTGTCATCATTTCTGGAGCATCAGCACCCTCAACAAAAACCAAATAGTTCCCAGGATTCACATCACCTAAAGTAATTTCAGAAAATCCTCGAGTTGTTCCAGAATAAACCAATTGTCCCAGAACATTGACTACCTTAAATGAAACTTGTGAATCTAGCTGAACATTTTCAACTTCAAGTTTGAATGTTCCCGATGATGGATTTGGGTAAACATTGAATCGAAGCTCAACAGGAAAAAGAGCCATTGCTGTGTTGTAATCATCTCCACAAACCGCATCTATTTCACCGCAAGCACCAAGGACATCTCCTATATTCAAATGTGCTTGAACCGCATTAGCGTTGATGCATATGGTGTTACCATTGTGACACATCTCCACCTTATAATTATTGCTGTTACCCGCTTTACACCGTACATCAACAGAACATACTTTCACCTCATCAGAAGCAGTACACCCATTAGCATCAGTGACGCTTACTGAGTACACTTCTGATGATTGCGGACATACAATATTATCTGAACTAGAGGCTCCGTTTGACCAATCAAATATGTAGGAACCCGTTCCTCCACTTGCGTTTGCGCTAAGTGTTGTACATGATTCAGGATCGTATCCATAATAAACAATCCCATCTGAACCGTCAACTACTAATGCATCTGGTTCATTAATCACCACAGAAATGGTTTCAGAACATCCATTGGCATCAACCACAAGGAAATCATAAGACCCAGCTCCTAAGTCAGCATAAACACCTTCGGTTGGCGAAGTTGTAAATGTACCAATAGGCATTGGAGAGCCAGTTGTGCTATTTGATGATGAACCATCTAAAGCGTTCGTTCCACTGAAAGACCAATCGCCAACAACGAAATTTCCACCATTGGGTAAGGACCCGGTATTACGATATGCCCATCCATCCAAATAGTCCCATGCTTGTCCGGACCCGTCAACATTAATGTCTCCAAAGACATCCACTGCAGATCCATTTTTGAAGAGCTCAACAGCATCATCACCGTTAATAGATAAAGCAGCTGAGCTATAATTCGGAGCGAAGCCAAAGAAATTTGTAAAGCCAGAAACACCCGAAGAAGGTGAGCTAATGTATATGTAATCTCCGGCGTTTGCCGATCCTGATGGGAAAGTAAATTCTTGACCATCTGTGCCTCCACCATTATTTGCAGATCCTAGACCATAGATACTTAAATCAGCAACATCTTCAATAACGTATATTTCAACAGCTTTTGGTACACCACCACTTAATGGGCCATCAATTGCTCCTGTAATTATAAGACTCGATTGTAATGGGCTAAAGGCTCCTTGATATGGAGGAACACCTCCTGTTGCAGAAACGACAACATCAGTGGTTTCCCCAAAACACAAGATATCAGCAAATGAAGCATCGAGTGATAAGGCATCAGGCCCACCAATACTTACAATTATGGATTCACTCAAACCATTTGCATCTGAAATGATGACATGATTATCTCCTTGAGGAAGGAATTGTGTTCCTGTCTGACCTGTTTGAAAAGTAGCAAGCGGAAACGGGCTAGAGGTTGAGCTATTCGAATCAGAACCATCTAGTGCATTTGGTCCGCTATAAGACCAGTTTGAAGCGTTAAATGCCGTAGTAGGTGCCACACCATTATTTCTGTAAGCCCATCCGTCAAGATATTCCCATGCTTGGCCAGAACCATCGATGTTAATATTCCCGAAGACATCCACGGCTATCCCATTTTTAAATAGTTCAATCGCATCATCTCCATTAATGGATAAAGCAAAAGTATTGTAATCTGGGGCAAACCCAAAAAAGTTGGTAAATCCAGCAACACCTGATGAATTTGAACTCACGTAGATATATTCACCCTGATTTACGGAAACAGAAGGAAAGGTGAATTCTTGTCCATCAGTTCCACCACCATTATTGGCCGAACCAAGACCGTATTGACTTAAATCGTCAATGTCAGATAAGGCATATAATTCTACAGCTTTTGGAACACCACCTGAAAGCGGCCCGTCAATGACACCTGTAATAATTAGGGTAATATCACTTGAGCTTACTGTTCCAATACCGGAATAAGGGGCTGTTCCGCCACTTACAGAAATGGTTACTTCGGATAGATCTCCATTACATAATACTGGAGTTGAGCTTACCGAAATGTCTAATTGAGATTGTACATTTTCACAAAGGAAAATGAGGCTTGAGCACAGCAAAAACTGACCCAAAACTTGCATAGTTTTTTTCATGATTAAAGAGTTTAGTTAAATTGTCTAGCAATATTAAGACTGTTGTCCTAATAAATTGAGTCCCACAAGTTAACAAATTATTAAATACCAAATGAAGAGAGAGATTTAATCTATTACCAACCTTCTAAAAAGTGGTCAATGTCTCTTCGGTCTTTCTTATTCGGTTTTCCTTGGTCTTTTCCTCGGTAAGCACGTTGAGCCATTTGATAGGTTTTGTATTTTTCAAGCTCTTCCTCAGGCGTAATGTCCAATAGATGATTTGCGACAAGCTTTGCTCCAAGACGTTTATCTGTGAGTTGGATGATTTGGAATGAAAAAACAGCATTGTTTTTTTGAACAGTGATGAGGTCTCCCACGCAGA
>CAJQPH010000015.1 GCA_905480165.1 uncultured Flavobacteriales bacterium | reverse complement strand
GAGAAATTATTTTTTTTCTTTGCCATTGTTTATTTTTTAAGAAAGGATATTTGTTCTGTCTGCATCTGACCAAAGTTCTTCAATATCGTAAAAGCCACGCGAATCCTTGTAGAACACATGTCCTACAACATTGATATAGTCTAACAAAACCCAATCACTATTTGTTTTGCCTTCTACGTGCCATGGTTTTTCTTGGATTGATTTTCGCACGAATCTCGTTACAGAATTTGAAATCCCGTCAACATGAGTTGTTGAATCGCCTGAGCATAACACAAAATAATCACAAACTGCACTTTCAAGGTTTCTGAGATCTAATACCACGATGTCATTCGCCTTATTCTCTTTCATTCCTTCTACTATTGCCTCGCAAAGCTGGGTAGATTCGGAATTTGTTTTTTTTTCAATCATATTTTACTATAATACAAAGCTAACTGATTAATTTTGATTTTGAAACGAAAATAAATGAAGGATTATAACTCAAATATTGGTACTCAAAAATTCATTTTGTCAGACGTGGATTCAACCAACAATTTTGCTGCCAAACTGATTAATGACGGTTTAGGAGTACATGGGTCGGTAATTATGGCAGAAAACCAGACGAATGGCAGAGGTCAGCAAGGTGCATTATGGCAGTCTAATTCAAAATTGAATTTACTCGTTTCGTTGATTTTATCTTCAACAGAATTGTCTAAAGTCAATCCCATTTATATTAATTGGTATGTTTCGGTTTGTATTATTGAGTTTTTAAAGAGCAAGAAAATCAGTGCTCAAGTCAAGTGGCCAAATGACATCATAGTGGATTCATTAAAAATTTCAGGAATCTTGATAGAAAACAAGTTTGCAGGGTCAAACCTAAAAAGTTCAGTTGTAGGAGTTGGAATAAATGTAAGTCAATTAAAATTTAACGGATTATCAGCGACGAGCATGAAATTGCAGACAGGTGAAAATTATTCTATTGATGTATTATTGGATGACTTTATATTTCACTTAAAAACAAATGAACATTTTATTTATTTAGGGCAAAATAACGAGTTAAAAGAAAGGTATTTAAGTTGTCTTTTTGGATTGAACGAAGAGCGTATTTTTTCAAGTAAGTCCAAGTCTTTTAGAGGAAAAATTGTTGGGGTAGATGATGCAGGGAGGTTACTAGTGGACTCGAATGGGGATGTCTTGTGCTTCCAAAACAAGGAAGTGCAATTTTTATAAAAATTGTTTACTTAATTTGTGCGACATGTAATTGAAAAGATTCAATAAAGGTTTTTCAACCATCATTTTTAGAAAAGCGTTGACTTCACCATCAAATTCAATGTACCCTTCTGTTAATTCTTCTTCAAGGTGATTTAAATGTACCGTAAGTTTAAATGGAAATGGGGATTTCTCACCAGACTTCAGAAAGATTTTTCCATCTTCTCTACCGTTTTGAATTAATGAAATGGTGATTCCACCTTGAACTTTAAATGAACATGAATCTTTGTCAGATTTGAAGTTTGATACTTTGTCCATGGGTAATAGGAACTCATAATTGTTTGAATCTATAAGAAACGATTCAATTTCTTTTACGTTTGAAGTAACGCTTATTTTTTCTCCTGTTAGTATCATAGTTATTTAAGCCATTTTTCGGGGTTCATTCTCCATTCACGGAGCAAGGTAAGTTGTTTTTTCTCAATATATTTTGATGAAAGGGCTTCCTCTAGTAAAGTCGTGTAGTCAGTTAGCGTAGAATAGGCACACTCAGATTTATTAAAATTGGCTTCTGCTGTTTCAAATCCGTACGTAAAAATAGCTGTTAAACCCTTGACGATTATCCCAGCTTCTCTTAATGAATCTACAGCTTTTAAGCTACTTCCACCTGTAGAAATTAAATCTTCAATGACGACTGCTTGTTGCCCAGGTTCATACGCACCTTCAATTAAGTTTTGACGTCCATGTCCTTTTGCAGCACTTCTTACATAAACAAAAGGTAAGCCTAGCTCTTGCGCAACGAGAACTCCAAGAGCGATTGCTCCAGTTGCCACGCCAACAATAACATCAGGTTTGCCAAAACTTTCCACAACAGCTTCGGACATCATTTGTCTAATGTGAGTTCGGACAGTTGGATGCGATAGGGTAATGCGATTGTCACAATAAATCGGTGACTTTATTCCAGATGCCCATGTAAAGGGATTATCTGGTTGTAATTTAACGGCTTTAACCTGCAAGAGTAGTTCTGCAATCTTTAAGGCCCTATCTTTGTCATTAATCATGAGGCAAAAGTATAAAGTTTTTACTGATAAAGGTGTGATTCACATCAACGAATCTTCAAAAAAAAACATTCCCATTATAGATGTTGAAATTATCGAAAATTATCAGGCCTTCTGCGGACTTATCGCAAAAGAAAATATTCAAATAGTCTCAAATGACATTGAATTTACATTCAACAATTTATTTTACAATTTTCATCGAATTGAAGCTGCAGGAGGGGTGGTTATGAATGGCGATAAGGTTCTAATGATAAAGCGATTTGGTTTTTGGGATTTCCCCAAGGGTAAACGAGAAGAAGGGGAAGAGGTGGATTTATGTGCAATTCGTGAAGTTCAAGAGGAGTGTGGCATAACAGATGATTTACAAATAGTTAAGAAACTTGATTCAACCTATCATGTTTACGAATACAAGGGGGTTAGCATTTTAAAAAAAACGCATTGGTTTCATATGAAGACCTCATTTTCAAAGAAATTAATTCCACAGATTGAGGAAGATATCACGGAATGTTCTTGGATTCATATTGGGAAGATAGAATCTTATTTGGCTTCTGCCTTTCCATTAATTCGTTCGTTGTCGAGGGATTTCATCAATGTTAATTAAAGTTTATTATCCTTTGTTTTACAAGGAATTTATACCTTTGTCGCTAAAAATATTTAATGAGTATTGCAAAAACATACGATCCTAAAATTGCTGAAGATAAATGGTACAAGCATTGGCAGGAAAAGGGTTATTTTAGTTCATCTCCAGATGAAAGAGAGCCTTTCACCATAGTGATTCCTCCTCCAAATGTAACTGGGGTTTTACATATGGGTCACATGTTGAACAATACGATACAAGATGTACTGGTGCGTAGGGCCAGAATGCAGGGAAAAAATGCTTGTTGGGTTCCTGGAACGGACCATGCATCAATTGCAACCGAAGCAAAGGTTGTCCAGAAATTGAGAAGTGAGGGATTGAAAAAATCGGACCTTTCGAGAAGTGAATTTTTAGAGCATGCTTTTGAATGGAAAGAAAAGCATGGAGGAATTATTCTTGAACAATTAAAGAAGCTTGGGGCTTCATGTGATTGGGACAGAACACATTTTACGATGGACGAGGAATACTCAAAGTCAGTAAAAGCAGTTTTTATCGATCTCTTTAATAAAGGCAAAATTTATAGAGGGGTAAGAATGGTGAATTGGGATCCTGAGGCCTTGACGGCAGTTTCTGATGAAGAGGTGCTACACAAAGAGGTCAATTCGAAGCTCTTTTATATTAGGTATAAGGTTGTGGATTCAGATGATGAATGGATGACCATCGCAACAACGAGACCTGAAACTATTTTTGGCGATACTGCAATATGTGTGAATCCCAAAGACGAAAGGTATACACAGCTTCATGGAAAAGAAATTATAGTTCCAATAAGTAATCGAAAAGTGCCAGTTATTTGTGATGAATATGTTGATTTGGAGTTTGGCACGGGTTGTTTAAAGGTTACACCAGCGCACGACATAAATGATTACGACATTGGTGTAAAACATAACCTTGACACCTTAAATGTATTTTATGACAACGGGACATTAAACTCACATGGATTACATTATGAAGGTCAAGATCGATTTGAAGTCAGAAAAAACATCGAAAAAGAACTAAATGACAAAGGTTATTTGGTAAAAGTGGAAGACCATCAGAATAAAGTGGGTTTCTCTGAAAGAACAAATGCAATTATAGAACCAAAATTGTCATTGCAATGGTTCGTAAATATGCAGGATTTATCCAAACCTGCTTTGGAAAATGTCCTCAACGGAAATATAAAGTTTCATCCAGATAAGTTTAAAAATACATATCGACATTGGATGGAAAACATTAAAGACTGGTGTATTTCACGGCAATTGTGGTGGGGGCATCGAATCCCGGCTTATTATTTTGGTAAAGGAGCTGACGATTTTGTAGTTGCAGATGATATTCAAAGTGCTTTGAAGCTGGCAAAAGCCAAATCGAATAAAGAGTTAGAAGAGGATGATTTATGGCAAGATGAAGATGTCTTAGACACTTGGTTTTCAAGTTGGTTATGGCCTATTTCAGTTTTCAATGGTTTGACTGACCCGGAAAACGAAGAGATTAAATATTATTTCCCGACTAATGACTTGGTGACTGCCCCAGAGATTATGTTTTTTTGGGTGGCAAGAATGATTATTGCGGGTTATGAGTATTTGGATGAATTGCCCTTCAAAAATGTCTATTTCACGGGAATTGTAAGGGATAAGTTGGGGCGTAAGATGTCAAAGTCTTTAGGCAACTCTCCTGACCCCATCGAGCTCATTCACAAGTTTGGGGCTGATGGTGTTCGTGTCGGAGTTTTAATAAGCTCTCCTGCTGGAAATGATTTGCCTTTTGATACTTCTCAATGCGAGCAAGGAAGAAACTTTGCCAATAAAATTTGGAATGCTTTTAGACTCGTGTCTAATTGGGAAGTGAAAGACATGGATCAACCGCAGTCTTCAGCTGTGGCCGTTTCTTGGTTTGAAAACAAGTTGCAGAAAACTTTAGAAGAAATCAATCTTATGTATGACCAATACAGAATTTCTGAAGCATTAATGGCTACTTATAAATTGGTTTGGGATGATTTCTGCTCGTGGTATTTGGAGATTGTGAAGCCTGGTTATCTGCAACCAATTGATCAAAAAACAATTCGGCAAACAGAGGCTTTTTTCGACACAATTCTAAAACTATTACATCCTTTTATGCCCTTCGTTAGTGAGGAATTGTGGCATTTAATTTCCAAGAAGGATTCGGATATAATGATTTCGTCTTGGCCTGAATTTAAAGGTTATGAAAAAGCACAGTTAAAAGATTTTGAATTGTCTAGTGAGATTATTTCAAGCGTCAGAAACATAAGAAAAGAGCAAAATATAGCTTCCAAAGTAAAGTTGGAGCTTTTTTATGCGGGTGAATTTAAACGAAATAAGGACCATGATGCAATGATTCAAAAAATGGCGAATCTCTCATTATTCGAATTTACTGCTGAGAAAATAAACAACTCGAATGGATTTATCGTTTCAGGAGTTGAGTTTTTCATACCGTTTGGTGACGCCATTGATGTTGAAGCTGAAAGACAGAAGATAGAGCAAGAGCTTGATTATTCTCGTGGTTTTCTAGTCAGTGTACAGAAGAAATTGTCCAATGAACGATTTGTTAATTCTGCACCAAAAAATGTCGTTGATATGGAACGTAAAAAAGAATCTGATGCGCTTACTAAAATAGCCTTATTAGAAGAGAAGCTGAATACTTTGGTTTAAATAAACCTAAAATCAACTCTCCTATTCATGCTTTTCCCCTTTGAAGTTTCATTAGATTGAATGGGGACTGTTTCACCTTTAAAATCAATTACGATCCTATCTCGACGCAGTCCACGTGTCGTAAAAAATCTTATAATGGATTCAGCTCTTTTTTTGGACAAGGATTCATTGTATTTGTTGGACCCATCAGAATCTGTATGACCAATAACCAAAATTCGTAAATCTGAATGACTTAATATGATTTTTTTTATTTCTTTTAATTGGTCATGATACTCTTCTTTAACGGTGGATTTGTCATAGTCAAAATAAATGGGCTCAAAGCTGAAGTTTTTTAGCTCTTCTAATCTTTTCTCTGGCGAGGATAATCCATTACGGTACTCACTTAAAATGGTGCTTACCCAATTTTTACTTTTAGATGGTTTTAGCTTAGAGTTGAAGTCGAATTTTGATTTAAAAAGAATGATTTTTTTATTTGAAGAGTCATTTTTATATCCTTCTAGATAACCTCTTTCAAGATTGTATTTGAAATAATAGGGGTTCAATGTTGGGTGTTTTTGCTTAGAAGTTGTTTGTAGAATTCGTTTCTCATCAATTTGAAAGTTCAAATATCGTTTCGTTCCTTTTATTTGAATGATTTGAACTTCTTTATGTTGGTTTTCAACTCTCATATTCCCTTCAAGAAGGCCGTTGATAGCTATAAAATCAACAAAGTAAACCTCATTTGATTCGGTAGATACAGAGTCTGAAATTTCAAAACCTTTCCATGTTCCGGAAAACTTGAGCTGTGCATGAATGGCTTGAAAACAAAGCACATATAGACACAATTGAATTAATAAAATTTTCATTTTTTCTTGCATTACCTATTGATTATTCGTTTAATTGCAAAAAATGTTCCAATAGGTTAAAACAAATATGGAGCATCAATGTTACATTTTCATGAAAAGATATATATCATTATCACCCGCAATATTGTTTATCGGAGCACTTTTAGTAAACACCAGTTTCTCTAATGAGAATCAAATTAAAAACAAAAAAATGTCAATACATGAGTTTAAGGTGGAAAGCATCTCAGGAGAGTCTTACGATTTCTCTAATTTAAAAGGTAAAAAAGTAATGATTGTTAATACTGCATCAAAATGTGGATTAACACCGCAATATGAACAGTTAGAAGCTTTGTATCAAAAATACAAGGGTAGTAATTTTATTATTGTAGGCTTTCCGTCGAATGACTTCATGGGGCAGGAGCCTGGTTCAAATGAAGAAATAGTTGCCTTTTGTAAAAAGAATTATGGCGTGACCTTTCCAATGATGTCGAAGGTCAAGGTTAAGGGAAAAGGCATGTGTGATATCTATTCGTTTTTAACGAGTAAATCAAAAAATGGACTTGAGGATAATAAAGTACAGTGGAATTTTCAGAAATATCTTTTAGATGAAGAAGGCTTTTTGGTAAAAGTTATTTCTCCAAGAATAACCCCTGATGATTCTCAAATATCCTCTTGGATAGAGGGTTCATAATATCGTTGAAACTTTGTTAATAAGTCAGTGTTTTTTAAAACCAAAAAACGTTGAAAACCCTTGATATTTCGTTATTTTTGTATACGTTCTGGTTCGCTAGGAGTTAATATAGAAATTAAGGAAATGGAAGAAGAAAAAAAAGACAATTATTCAGCGGATAATATTCAAGTGCTTGAAGGCCTCGAGGCCGTAAGGAAAAGACCAGCAATGTATATCGGTGATGTAGGCTTTAAAGGGCTGCACCATTTGGTTTATGAAGTTGTAGATAATTCTATTGATGAAGCTTTGGCAGGGCATTGTTCCGAAATTTCTGTTTTTATAAACGAAAACAATTCGATTACTGTTTTTGACAATGGAAGAGGTATTCCTACAGCATTGCATACTAAAGAGAATCGTTCAGCTCTCGAGGTAGTAATGACGGTTTTACATGCTGGAGGTAAATTCGATAAAGATACATATAAGGTTTCTGGAGGATTACACGGTGTTGGTGTGTCCTGTGTTAATGCGTTATCCGAACACTTATCGGTCAAAGTAAAAAGAGAAGGCAAACTTTTTCAGCAAGAATATGAGATTGGAAAGCCAATGTACGATGTCAAAGTAATAGGAGAATCGACAGAAACAGGTACAGAAGTTACTTTTAAGCCTGACCTGACCATTTTTGAAGTTAGTGACTATAATTATGACACTTTGGCGGCAAGAATGCGTGAATTGGCTTTTTTAAATAAGGGAATTCGAATCAATCTGACAGATAAAAGACATAAAGACGAGGAAGGAAAAGATGCCTTTAATACCTATTTTTCAGAAGGAGGGCTTAAAGAGTTTGCGGAATACTTGGATCGAAATCGTGAATCACTGATTCCAGACGTTATATATTTTGAGGGAGAGAGAGACGGGATACCGGTAGAAGTGTCAATGACATATAATACATCTTACACAGAAAATATTCAGGCATATGTCAACAATATTAACACGTATGAGGGAGGGACTCACCTTTCGGGGTTCAGAAGAGGATTAACCAATACACTTAAGAAATATGCGAATGAATCTGGAATGTTGACCAAGGAAAAGGTTGAGATTGATGGAGACGATTTTCGTGAAGGTCTAACAGCAGTATTGTCAGTTAAGGTCCAAGAACCACAATTCGAAGGCCAAACAAAAACGAAATTAGGTAACAGAGAAGTTACAGCACCTGTAAGTCAATCAGTATCTGAAATGCTTTCTGCATATTTAGAAGAGCATCCAAATGCGGCAAAAATCATAGTTCAAAAGGTAATCCTGGCAGCAAAAGCGAGGCATGCGGCAAGGAAAGCTAGAGAGATGGTTCAGCGGAAAAGTGTTCTTTCAGGAAGTGGTCTGCCTGGTAAACTGGCAGATTGTTCGGAAAAGGATCCTGCAGCATGTGAAATTTATTTTGTTGAGGGAGATTCTGCCGGTGGAACAGCGAAGCAGGGTAGAGATAGACATTTTCAGGCCATTATGCCTTTAAGAGGAAAAATACTTAATGTTGAAAAAGCTATGCAGCATAAGATTTTTGAAAATGAGGAAATAAAAAATATTTACACCGCTCTTGGTGTTCGAATTGGAACTGAAGAGGATTCAAAAGCTTTAAATTTAGAGAAGTTACGTTACCATAAAATTATTATCATGTGTGATGCCGATGTTGATGGTTCGCATATTGAGACACTTATTCTTACTTTCCTATTTAGATACATGAAAGAACTGATTGAGAATGGTTATGTGTATATAGCCACGCCTCCGTTATATCAGGTCAAGAAAGGCACGAAATCGGATTATGCTTGGAATGATGATCAAAGAGATCGTTTGATTCAAGAATTGAAAGGAGGAGGCACAGAATCTTCAGTTAATGTTCAGCGATACAAAGGTTTGGGTGAAATGAATGCAAGCCAGCTATGGGAAACGACAATGAATCCTGAAAGCAGAACTCTACGTCAAGTAACGATTGATAATGCAGCGGAATGTGATCAGATATTTTCTATGCTTATGGGAGATGATGTTCCACCTAGACGGGATTTTATTGAGCGAAATGCTAAATATGCGAAAATAGACGTTTAATTTTGTTTAAACTCTTCTATGTTTTAGGGCTGTTCATATGTTCCTCTTGTTTTATTTCAAGTAATCTTTCAGACATACCCGATAAAATTAAGGTTAATCGAAATGTTTATTTCGACACTTTGTATCTTCCAAAAATTGATTCTACACAGGCCTTGGTCAAACATTATGCTTATTGTCTTTTATATGATGAATATTATGAGCAGGCCAAATGGGTTTTTTATTCATTAAATAAAAATAAGATAAATGGTTCTTTTTCAAGATCTGACAAGTTTAAAAAAGACACTTTAATAAATACCGGTTCAGCCAGTCATAGTGATTACAAGGGTTCCGGTTACGATAGAGGACATCTTGCTCCAGCAGCCGACATGGCTTGGTCTAAACAGGCCATAGATGAATCTTTTTTCTACAGTAATATGAGTCCTCAAACTCCTTCTTTTAATCGCGGTGTATGGAGGAAGCTAGAATCTAGGATAAGAAAATGGGTTGTGGACTATGATAGCCTATACATAACAACTGGTCCTGTCTTGGATTCCAGTTTGACTTCTATAGGTAATGAGCTTGCTGTACCTGATTACTTTTTTAAATCTATAATAGGGTTCAAAGATTCAACAGTAAACGCAATTGCTTTTATATTACCTAATGAGGGGAGCAAGAAAAATCTCGAAGATTTTGTTGTTTCAATTGATTCTCTTGAAACGTTTTC
>CAJQPH010000014.1 GCA_905480165.1 uncultured Flavobacteriales bacterium | reverse complement strand
AAGTTGATAGGAGTAGATTCCAGAACCTCCGGATCCAACCATAGAAATGGAACCCGTTAATTCTCCAAAACACGACACATTAGAAACCTCTATAGTTCCGGTTAATTCAGAATCTGGCTCATCAACGAAAAATGAAAAGTCTTGAGAACATCCTACAGCATCTAACACGGATAAAGTATAGTCACCTGCATCCAATGCATTAAGATCTTCAATTACTGAGCCATTGGACCATGAAAAAATATAATTTGCTGTGCCACCATATACGTTGGGATGAATGTATCCCGAGCTCTCTCCGTAACACTGTACATTCGATAAATCAGCATTTATCGAAATGGGTAGCATAGGTTGTTCAACATTGACTGTTAGAGAAGCGAAGCAACCATTTGAATCAGTAGTGTTTAGGATATATTCTCCAGCATAAATTGCATTTAAGTCTTCAGAAAAATAGGGTAAAACTCCGTTTATTGGACTTACCCATTGATAAGTATATCCTGGAGTCCCCCCAAATGTGGTGGCTTGTATCTCACCTGTGTTTTCTCCGAAACAAGTAATATCAACAGGCAATGCACTTAGTCCCAATTCTTGAAGTGGCTCATCAATAACGAAAGGGGTTTGATTCGTGCAATTTTTAGAGTCTGTAACTGTTAGCGTATATGATCCCGCGATTAAAGAAGAAAGGTCTTCAGTAACTTGTCCAGAATCCCATGAGTAGCTAAATGGCAAATTCCCACCATAAACCGATACTTCGATTTCACCATCCGATTCACCTTTACAGTTCACATTAGTAATTAGACCATTAACGACGATTGGATTTGGTTCTATAATAATAACTTCAGCGTTGGCGGTGCATCCTTTCGAATCTGTTACTGAGACACTGTATGTGCCTGAATTTAGATTTGATAAATCTTGGACAACTGAACCGTTGGACCAGTTGTAGAAAAATGGGGGGGTGCCTCCGTATACTGAAAGGTCGATTGATCCATTGTTGATGCCGCCACCACATTGCTTGTCTAGTTTTGAGTAGCTTAGATAAAGCACGGCAGGTTCATTAACTGTTGCTCCAGAAAAAAGCTGACATCCATTATTGTCTACAATGTCAACAGTGTATTGCCCGGCTTCAATGTTTGATAAGGCAGTTGTTGCTGAGTTACTTGTAAAAGTATTTCCATTTGACCATTGGAAGCTGTAAGGAAAGGCATGTGATTCTGCATCAATAGTGACATCGATACTCCCAGTAGCATCTTCATAACATGCCACATCGTTGACAGAGCTATTCACTTGTATTGGTGAGGCCTTCATTTTAAACGAGGGCATTGTCACTGGATCAAAACCTTCTAATTCCCAATCATCCTCAAACCAATTATATTGAAAAGAACCTATTGGTATAGAGGTCTCCCAAAGTGGTCCAACGCTTAGCTCAAAACCAGGAAACCCTAAGTCCGGAACAACAACTTCTGGTGTGCAAGCGGTATAAGTACACCAACACCAAGGACAAGACCACGATGGACATGGGTATGGAATAGGAATGCATATTTCGGGGATAGTAAATCCTGGGATAACAACTACTTCAGGGATTTCAAAGCCAAATTCAAAAGCACTCATCAAAAAGTCAAAAGAAACTTCGTCATAGGTGCGATTTTTTATGTCACCAACAATTGAATAAGTAGGTGTGATATTCAATTCTTCGTAATAACAAGGGTATTGATATTGGAGCTGGTCTCCTACTTCAAAGGTTATGATGCTTGATTGTCCCGTTGATGATACCGCTCCTGAAGAACCGTTAATAATTGAATAATTTACAGGGAGAGGAAAATCCATTTCGGCATATACTTTAGGTGTGAAGTCGAAACATTGTTTATTCGTAATGTTTGCATCAAAGCTTGCACTAAAAAAATTCCAGCTTACCTCTGCTACTCCCCCAATTTCTTCTGAACCCGAGAGGTTTTCTAAAACCGCACCAACCGCAGCGGCTGGTCCAGGAACACTTGATAATACACCACCTAACAAATCGAATATTTCAAGGTTTAGATTAAAATACGTTGAGTCTCCACATGCGTTGATATCGCCATTTGAATTGATAGTAGGGTCAGTGTTCACGTATGGAATAGTGATTGAACCCGAAAGACCGAGAGCTGAAGGAAGTTCTACAGGAAAAGCACTACCGTAGTATACTTGCCATGGGATAAAATTTGGGTAGGGAGAAGTTGTTGGATCTTCCTCTGGTGGAAGTGCGTAAGGCCAATTTCCAGCAGGAGGCTCGGTTCCGCCCACATATGGAGGCAAAGCACCTGGGCCGAGACACCATATTCCATTCTCTCCATCCGTAGAAGCTCCAGAACCGCTAATTGTTAATATATTAATCGTTTGAAGTCCTGTGTCAAAGGAAGGAATGATAGGGAAAGTAACACATCCAAAAAAACACAATTGTGCACTGGCAGATGCTGCCATTTGAAAATAGAAATCCCAGAAAAATTCTCCTGCAGTTGGATATAGAGTTTCTAATTTCCAATTGTTAAGGCAGTCGTAAGAAGAGGCAATCGTAACATTGTCCCCTTGATCATAGGATAAGTCATTGGGCATGTTTAGCTCAATATCAATAGGATAATCGACCTCAATGGTTCCTGTTGTAAAGCCTTCAATTCTAACTTCACTGCCGATGACACCTGAGAAAGCTCCACTTAACCCTCCACCAAAACTTTGGCCGGCAATAGATACTATTCCAGAACTACCAGTATCAAAACTCACATCCCAACCTTGTTCAAACAAGGTGATTTCTTGGTCAATTGTAAATGGGCTAAATGAAGGCCCCCACATATTTTGAACTCCTGAGTTAAAACTCACATTATGATTTACCAATTGTTGAGAAAAAGAGGTGTTTAAGAAAAGAAAAGAAATAACGAAAAGTGATGTTTTTAAATAACCAGTAAGACTTTTTTTCGAATGAATCATTTTTTCTGCGAACTTAATCTAGTAAATCAATATTAGCGGTAGCAATACTATTGTCAATGGGTCCAGTCAAAAGCTCTTCTAAATCCATAGGATAAGTAATGTTTAGCCAAAGCGTTTTTTTGGTATTCCCTATAAACACCATTTTTCTAATGAATGTATTTCCGTTTAATTCAAATGAAAATGTAAGTCCTTTTCCTTTACTTCCAGAACGGGTTATAATATCCTCTTTACTTTTAAGAGTCAGTTTATTACGGTCCATGTAGTCTTGATCGATGGCTTCAATAATTCTAATATAATTTGAATTTTCAAGTTGCAACATCATTATAGCTGCACTGTTTTGCATCGATAAATAACCATTGAATGCGGAGGTTGTGTCAAATCCAATTGGTGGTGTTATGGCAGCGATGTTTGCGTTTTTTGTAGCAGGTATTTTTTGAGAAAAGCCATAGCATCCACAAAACATTAAGAAAGAAAGACACGCCAAAAGACGGGTTCCAACAATAAATTTAAACTTCATTAAACTACGATCAATTAATTAACTGTACCTTGCAAAATTAGAATATAAAATCAACATGTTCGAATCTAATAATCATTTATATCCAAAAAATAATAACTAGGATTAGGGGATTATTCATCCGGCGCAACTACTGTATACCCGACCGGTACTTGTAAAGAGAATAAAGATTCTTGGTTTTCTAAAGAAAAAAGAAGGTTTGAAGCTTTATATCTTAATTGAACCCCTTCTGAAATTGCAGAAAATTCCATCGGAAACCCGGGAATAAAATCATTAGTAAGTTTATATTCCGATAAGTCAATTTCAAAATCATTGGTACACCAATATTGTATTTTAAATTCGGTATTTGTCAGAACCACCTTATAACATTCAAAACCTAAAATCATCTTTTTTTCATCTTTGAAAACATCTATTTGGGATGTTGAATCAACTCGAATTGGGACAGTTTGAAGTTCATTGGTGTTGGATCTTTTGGCAAACTTACCCATAGGGCTGTCCATAAGGTTTAATGATTTATTTTTTGCCTTATCTAGGATTGTTGTGACATTATAGTTTCCCGCCATTTTAAACTCGACACGTGCAAATTTTTCTGCAAAATAGATTCTTAAAGAACTATTCCTCATGAGTCCAACTTTTTGCCTTACCTCGAGGCTCGTATCTAGAGCATTTGCGGAAATAGAGTACTGTAAAAACCCTTCTTTTTGAGCCACTAAAAAGAGGGGTGAAAGGAAAAGAAAAAGTATTAAGGTTTTTATCATTAAAGCAATTTAAGGGTAAAAATAGTCAAAGATTTAGTTTAAAAGGCCTGATTCAACTTGGTCTTTTTATTGAACCCTTATTGCATCAAAAGATCCTGATATGGTATGAGGAGAGTCAAATGCATCGATTACGGTTCCTGAAAAATCACCTTTGGCCATTGTCGCTTCCAAATCATCTGTGACTCCCCAAACCAAACTGGGAAAGGAGGTAATGTTTACGGTTACACTTCCTTCATCTGAAGTGTAGGCGTTCATCCCATGCATAATGGATATGAGCCCCTCACTATCGGAATCGAAAACATAGCTCCCAGTAGATGTTAGATCTACTGAAGCGATCTGAATGGTAAATAGATTGTCATCACTGACGAGTAAAACCTGTCCTCCGCCTTCCGGTATCCCCGCATTTGTTTGAAATATCCCTGGGCATCCAGTTAGGTCTCCCGCTTCTGTGTAGGTTCCTTCATATGAATAATTCGTACCATCAATAGTTATATCCCATTGAACTAAAGCCGTGTTTTCGGGTTCATCTTCTTTCCCACAACCAACGAGCTGAGATATAAGTAGTATTGCAAGAATGGTATAGGACAATTTTCTTAAATATTTCATAAGTAGTTATTTTTATCTAATGTATGGTTTTGAAGACATTGAATGGGATATACTTTTTAAATAACATCTACGATTGAACATTTGTAATTCTCAAATGAATATTAAGCCCATTGGGGAAATCTCTTTTGCGAGATTTATAATTCTTTCGTTATCTTGCGATATGCTAAAAAAACTCATTTTTCTATCCTTACTGATGTGTTTTAATTCATTTGGGCAGCTTCAAGATTCATTCATACATAATGGAGAAGAAAGAACTTTCGTTTATTATATTCCAGATTCTTGGAATGCTTCTTCCGAATATCCATTATTGATCGTTCTTCACGGTTTGACACAATCTGGCAATGGAATTATGAATATCACCGGTTTCAACGAAATATCAGAAGCCAATGATTTTATTGTTTGTTATCCAGATGGTTTAAACGCCTCCTGGAATGCCGATATGAATTCCTTAAATTCAGATGTAGATGATATCGGATTTGTTGAGGAGTTGATTAATTATTTTGAATCAAATTTAAATACAAATCCACAAAAAAGGTATTTGAGTGGATTCTCCAATGGGGGCTATTTGAGCCATAAAATCGCAAGCGAATCGGAAATGTGCATTGCTGCTATTGCTACCGTCTCCGGAAACATGTCCACAACAACGTACGAGAATTTTAATCCTATGCACCCAACTTCGGTACTTCACATACATGGAACTAGTGATGCAATCGTGCCATATAATGGGGGTGCTTCAACAGGGGCATCTGTTGATGATGTTTTGTTGCTATGGCGGGATTTTTTGTCTTGTGATACTGATCCTCTAATACAGGCCATGCCCAATCCTAATATTTTTGACTTGTCGTATCCAATACGATATATTTATCAAAACTGCAGTGGGTCGGAACTTGAGCATATTAAAGTAGTAGGAGGGGGGCATCAGTGGCCAGGAATTGAAACATTGATTGGTGGTTTAGGAACCATTAACTTGGATTTTTATTCACCTCAAGTGATTTGGGATTTTTTAAACGGAAAGTCATGTCTTCAGGGTGTTGGACTATTTGAATCGTCTAACCAAACCAAACACCTTTTAAAAGTCGTTGATTATATGGGGCGGGAGGTTAAAAATCATGAAAGTGGTCCCTTTTTATGGATTTTTGATGATGGTTCTATTGAACACAGGTTCCAAATCACAGAATAAGCCAAAAAGATTATTGTATCTTTAATTTATATGACGATGACTCAGACGGTTTCAAGGTTTACGTCTCTCCTATTTTTTTACACTTTATTTTGCAGCCATTTGGCCTCTGCTCAGGTTGTGACACAGGACCGAAGAGTGTCTTGGAATGATGCCGGGTTGCGCGATACAAGTACCTTGAACTTTACAATGATAAACGTACTTAATGAAGGCTTTGATAATACAGGGATAGATGCCAATAATATTAAAATGGATAGCTTAATTAATGAATTTGGTTCTGATGGGGTGGTGTTCTTTTTTCCTCAAGGTGATTATCTATTTAATAACACCATAGATTTACTATCAAATCAGATCCTAAAAGGAGAGGGAATGAATCAGACAGAATTTGTTTTTGATCTTGGAGGTTCTGGTGATGCCATAAGGGTAAACGGGGGTATTGATAATTCATCTGAACCATTGCTTTCTATGAACGCTTTTAAAGGACAGTATTATATCCAATCGGATGAAAGCAACCAAGTAAGCGCAGGCGATTGGATAAAGCTTTTTCACCAGGATGATGATTTAGTGACGTCTTCTTGGGCGCTCAACTCGGTGGGTCAGATTGTTAAAGTGAGTAATGTAATAGGTGATACAATTCTCCTCGAATCAGCATTGCGTATGGATTTTGCAATCCAAAAGGCGCCAAGGTTTAAAAAGATGCAAATGAAATCTAATGTTGGTATTGAATGCTTAAAGCTACTTCGCCTCGATGACGCAGCACCAGAACAAGCGTCAAATTTTGCATTTCGATATGCTTCAAATTGTTGGTTAAAAAATGTAGAATCAGAAAATTGCACTTTTTCGCATGTAGTTGCCGAAAATGCATCGAACTTAAAAATTGGCCGTTCTTATTTTCATCATGGTTTTGATTATGGAGGTGGAGGAAGAGCCTATGGAGTATCCTTACAGTTCACGACAAATGAATGTCTTATTGAAGACAATATATTTGAACACCTGAGACATTCAATGTTGTTGCAAGCAGGACCAAACGGGAATGTATTCTCCTATAATTTTTCAACGGATCCTTATTGGACGAGTAGCAATCCAATTATTCCGAGTGACGCAGCAGGAGATATGGTCCTGCATGGTAATTATCCCTTCGCAAATTTATTTGAACAAAACAGTGGTCAGAACATCGTGATTGATAACTCACATGGCGCCAATGGACCGCACAATACTTTTCTAAGAAACAGAGCGTCTTTATTTGGAATTTTTTTTAGTGATGCCACATCCCCTTCTCAAAACTTGGTGGGTAACGAAATCCCCAATACAACATCACCTTACAGCTTTGTCAATTACTCAATACAAGGCATTGATCAGTTCGAATACGGAAACAATAATAAGGGAAATATCACGCCTAGTGGAACAGAAACATTGGCTGATGAAAGCTACTTTTATAATGAAATGCCTTCATTTCTAAATGCACCTGAATGGGTTGGTATTGGTACGCCAAATATTATGGAACAGAATAAGATTCCAGCACAAAATCGATTTGAATCTGGAACAATTTATAATTATCCCTGCGCCGAAGAGGACCCTGTCCTTCAAGCTAGTAACGAATTTCAATTTAAATTTCACGTTTATCCAAATCCAGCGTCAGATGAGTTGATTATTGATAGTGATCGAAAAGGCATGATTATTATTTATGATGTGAAAGGTGGTCGGATAGCGGAACTACAAGTTCGAATCGGCCTAAACAAATTGAATGTGATTACATTCCCAAAGGGGATATATCGTGCTGTATTGATGAATATGAATCAAGATGTGCTCCTGCAAAAGTCATTTGTTGTTGATTGATATCCTCTGCTCCACAATTCAATCTGCCCACTGTTTTGCCTGATGGCAGTTTTAAATAATAAACTGATTCATTTTTTTTGATTTAAAAGCTTATTTTAGAACAAATTTAAAATATGAAAAATCTTGCTGTTGTCCTATGCACCCTATTTATTTATGGAACAGTGCATTCACAAAACATTTTAATAGACGAGGACTTTGAAGGGGCAAATTTACCTGCAGGGTGGTCTATTTCAACTAATGCCTCTGATGGAGGATGGAATTTAGGAACCAATCAAAACATAGAGAGCCAATGGTGGTCTGTCGCGCCACATGGCAATATTATTGGGACAAATGATGATGATTGTGATTGTGATAAAAGCATGGATTATTTAATTATGCCACCAATGGATTTTTCAAGCTCTGTTGCTGTGGCTTTACAATTTGAAAATTATTATGATGGTGGAAGTTTTGGTGGGGATACTGAAACGGCAACACTAGAATATTCATTTGATAATGGGTCAACGTGGACAGTTTTCTCTGAAATTATTGGAACAGATGATGGGGATTGGGATGCGCAATCATTTGATTTAAGTATTTTGACTGGCAATTCAAATGTTCTCATTGCTTTTCATTACAATGATAATGGTGGATGGATGTTTGGATGGGCCATTGATGATGTGGTCTTATTTGAACCTCAAGGCCTAGATGCGGCACTGACCAATCTTTCTGTAAATGGAAATCAGGACGCCCCAACCACTATACCCATCACCGGAACCGTAAGCAATGTCGGAGCGGAGGTCATTACATCCTTTGATATCACATGGAGCCTTAGTGGAGGAGTTGCTTATACCCAAAATTTTTCAGGATTCAATTTGTCTTCTTTAGCCACCTACGAGTTTACCCATCAGGACACCTGGACAATTTCCCAATCCGGGCTTTACAATTTAGATGTGACCGTTAGCAATGTGAACGGCCAAGCCTTAGACGATAACCCTGATAATGATGTCTACTCCCAAAACGTGCAAGCACTCGAATACGGAACCATACAAGATGGAGGGATTCAAAGGGAATACATTTATTACCACCCAGGATCAGCTCCTCCAAATTGCCCATTAGTTTTTGTTTGTCACGGCTACACTGGTTCAGCGGAAGGCATTATGAATTATTCTGAATTTAATCAACTTGCTGATGAGTATGGTTTTGCTGTTTGTTACCCACAAGGAATCGAAGATGGCGGCGGCAATACATTCTTTAATGTTGGATATGACTTTCAAAATAATGAAACAGTCGATGATGTTGCCTATTTACAGAATTTGAATTCGTATTTCCAAAACACTTACTCCTTGGATGCAGATAAGGTTTTTTGTACAGGAATGTCGAATGGTGGAGATTTGTGCTATATGCTTGCATGTCAAGCTTCTGAGACGTTTAGGGGGGTTGCACCAATTGCAGGCATGATCATGCAAGACATCATGGACGATTGCAATCCTACTAGCGAGGTATCTATACTTGAGGTGCATGGGACACAAGACAATGTCACCTATTTTGATGGTGACCCCAATAATATTGATGGTTGGGGGGCATATCCGAGCATTCCTGAAACGATGACTTTTTTCAATAATCTGTTTGGATTACAGCTCGTTAGTACTGCAAACTTTCCCAACATTAATACCAATGATGGCAGTACGGTATCATCTGAAAAATACGGATCATCTAATTCTTGCACTGAAGTTTGGTTATATACCGTTCAAGGGGGAGGTCATGATTGGCCAGGAGCCTATGGGAATATGGACATTGAGGCAAGCAGAGAGGCTTGGTTGTTTTTTGATCAGTTGTGTGCACAATCAGTTGGGACAATTGAGATCCCTAATTCTGCAGAGAGAAAATTAATTAAGATAATTGATTTAATGGGCAGAGAGGTAAAAGA
>CAJQPH010000013.1 GCA_905480165.1 uncultured Flavobacteriales bacterium | reverse complement strand
TTGACGTATTTTTAATCAAATATAATTATAATTATTTAACGTCATTTAAAAAACATGAAAAAAACCAGAAAGTTTTAAGAAAATGAAGATTATTCTTCCGACAACTTCTCAAGGTCAGAAACCACCTGAAGTAATTGATCACTCTCTGTGACATTTTCTTCTATAACCAAAGCGTTAATGATTTCTTGACATTGTTCTATGGAATAAGCAATAATACGATCATAATACATCGCAACGTACCCACCACCATTCTCTTTATAATAAGCCAATATTTTAGGCATTTTCTGTACTAGATCAATATCTTGCATCAAGGCATAAGTCAAATAAGAAAACAAAACACGCATCTCATCTTCCCCCGATGCTCCACCATTGTAAATTAAATCTTCAAAGAATGCTTGTTCTTGTGCCTCCCCCATTTTACTGTATGCCTCAGCCAATGTGATTTTTAAAGACAGTGATGCACCATCCTCCATTAACCTTGCCTCACTCAGTGCTTGAGACGGATTTAAGTCAACCAATGCTTGAAAAGCACTAGACCTGACATTTGAGGAAGGGTCGTTGCTGACCATTTGTTTAAACAAGGTCAAAAGTGTTGCTTCTTCTTCTCCGGACTTGTCGAGCATCAGTATCATCTCTGCTCGCACTTTTGAAATCGAGTCGTTTTTTGCAAGGTTCAACATCTTATTCGCAATATCATCGTTATCAGAACATCCCAATTGATACGCTATTGATGCTGCTTCAATTCTTATATTCCAAAAAGGGTCATCTAATGCATCCGAAAGTAAATTTTGTGTTTCTAATGTATTCGACTTACTTGCTCTTCTCAATCCAACCATTCGCGACTTGTATGCTTTAGAATTATAAAACTGATGTCTAAATTGATCTGCTGATTTTTCTTCATATATTTTTGCTAATAAATCTTGTTTAGGATCGATTTGAATATTTTTAATTTCACCAGAATAGCTTAACTCAAATTCTTGCTCCAATTCATCAATAACAATATCATGCACAACCACCTCATCTCCTGACCAAATTAAAACCTGTGTTGGAATTTTATAAATCGGAAAATCTTCAATGTTTTGTCTTTGTTTTACTTTGAATAGTATGGTTTGATCATCTGTAACTTCGTAATCAGTAAATAAAATTAAATGTCCTTTACCTAAAAACCATTGGTTAAAGAACCAATTTAAATCTTCACCACTGACCTCCTCAAAAGCGAGTCTTAAATGATGAAACTCCGCCGCCTTATATTTATTCGTTGTCAAATAGTTATTTAGCCCTTTAAAGAATGCCTCATCTCCCAAATAGCTACGTAGCATGTGTAAAATCCGCCCGCCCTTGTTATAAGAATGCCCGTCGAACATGTCTTCTTTGTCAAAATGATCAAACCAAATTAAATCGTGATACCCCTGATAAGATGCTGATTGGAAATAACCATCGGCCTCCATTTCAGCCTGATAATCTGCCTCGTCCATTCCATAACGATACTCATCCCACAAATATTGAGAGTAATTGGCAAAAGATTCATTTAATGGAAGATTCGCCCATGACTCACAAGTCACTAAATCTCCAAACCAGTGATGAAATAACTCATGTGCAATAGTAGACTGATCGTTCCCATCAAGTAAGTCTTCTTTGTCCTTATACACATATTCGCCAAAAATAACAGCCCCCGTATTTTCCATAGCCCCGGAAACATAATCTCGAACCACAACCTGGTTGTATTTGTCCCAAGGATATTCAAGATCTAATAACTCAGAGAAATAACCAATCATATTTGGCGTTTCACCAAATATTCCTCTAGCATCTTTTTCATACTCAGGCTCAACGTAGTAATTCACTTCAATTTTAGATCCGTCTTTTTTGGTGTAAGAATCTTTTACAATACTATACTCTCCAATTGCCATCATAAATAAATATGGCGCATGTGGAAGATCCTGTTTCCAATAATCCGTTCTTGTTCCGTCTTTATTCAATTTTGAAGAAACCAAATCACCATTTGAAAGCGTTACATACTTGTCTTCAACAGTAATATAAATTTCTTGAGTGGTTTTTGCATTTGGAGAATCAATTGTAGGGAACCAAACTGAATTGGCTTGTGTTTCTCCTTGTGTCCAAATTTGTGGCATTTTATTTTTCTCCTCTCCTTTTGGATTGATAAAATACAACCCCTTGTCTCCTGTTATTGCCGAGCTTCCTCCCATTTCAAGTTCATCAGGTTTAGAAACATACTCAATGCTTATCGTATATTGCTCTGTACTTTTATAAGTACGACCCAAGTCAATATTTAATTTCAAAGCATCATTATAAGTGTAGTTTAAATCAGCCCCATTCATTTGAACTTTCAAAACATCCATTCCTTTGGCATCCAAAATCAACTTGTCTGATTCATAAAAATGTGGCTTGGCGGTAATCGTTGCTTTACCGTTCAACTGGGACTCCTCCCAATTAAAAGACACTTCCAATTTTGTATGAACCAAATCAGTCAATATGGTATTTGAGGGATTGTAAATTTCTCGGACTTTTGGAGCGTCTTCTTCATCGCTAAAATCATACAAATCATCATAATATTCTTCTTCTTCCCAAGCCTCATCTGAGCTTTCTATTTCGCCATTATCAAATTCATTTATTTGAGGCGCCTTACAAGCAAATAAGATTAATAAAACAGGAAATAATAGTAATGCGATATTTTTCATGGGTGGGTGTATTTTCTACAAAACTGAACAATTATTTTGAAATGGGTTACATACTTCAGTATTTTAATGATCAAAATAATCAACAACTTATTAAATTTGCACAAAAAACATAGCATGAACTCTATTGATAATTTCAACTTTAATTCAAAAAAAGCACTTGTACGTGTGGATTTTAATGTGCCTCTTGATAAAGAAACATTAGAAATCACTGATGACAAGAGGATTAGAGCAGCATTGCCAACCATTCAAAAAATACTTTCAGATAATGGATCAGCCATCATCATGTCTCATCTGGGAAGACCCAAAAATGGATCTGAAGATAAATTTTCATTAAGACATGTTAAAAAAAGAATAGAAGAGCTCTCAGGGGCTAGGGTTCATTTTTCAAATGATTGTATAGGTGAAGATGCAGCAGTTCTTTCGGATAAATTATTACCTGGAGAAATATTACTTCTGGAAAATGTCAGATTTCATGCTGAAGAGACTAAAGGAGATATTCCCTTTGCCAAAAAACTTGCCGATTTAGGAGATTGTTATGTAAATGATGCCTTCGGTACCGCACATCGTGCGCATTCTAGTACCTGTCATATAGCTCAATTTTTTCCAAATGCTAAAATGTGTGGCCTTCTAATGGAAAAAGAAATTCAAAGTGCAAAATCGGTCATGGAAAACACCAAAAGACCATTTACTGCAATTGTTGGAGGAGCAAAAGTCTCAGATAAAGTTTTAATTGTAGAAAACCTCATTGACAAAGCAGATCATATTATTATTGGTGGCGGGATGGCATATACCTTTAAAAAAGCTTTGGGCGGAGATATAGGAAATAGCCTTTGTGAAGACGAAAGATTGGCTACCTGTATTGAGATTTTAAAACGTGCTAAAGAAAAAGGTGTTTCAATTCACTTGCCTGAAGATTCTGTAATCGCAGACGATTTTAATAATAATGCAAATACAAAAACAACCGAGAGTAATCAAATCAAAGAAGGCTGGATGGGTCTAGATATAGGATGCAATGCAGCTAAAGACTTTTCTGATGTTATCTCTAAATCAAAAACCATTCTTTGGAATGGTCCAATGGGTGTTTTTGAAATGTCCTCGTTTGAAAAAGGAACAAAATCGATCGCCATTGCTGTGGCCCAAGCCACAGAAAATGGTGCTTATAGCCTAATTGGAGGCGGCGACAGTGCCGCAGCAGCAAAAAAATTCGGAGTGGATCAAGTGGTTAGTCACGTTAGTACGGGTGGAGGTGCTTTGCTTGAATACTTTGAAGGGAAAACACTACCTGGAATACAAGCCATTGAGGCATAAAAAAAGGGGCAGATGCCCCTTACTATAATTGTGCATTTACTCAATCACCGAAGCACAGTTATTTCTTTATAATATAATATCTCTCCTTCAGATTTAAACTGAATAAGATATACCCCATTCATTAAATCATGTAGATGAAGAGATGAAGCTTCTAATACTGGAATTGATGGCATAAACTGGCCATTTTTAGATGTGATTTCTATAAAATCGATTCGTTCATCATACCATTTTATGGTGGCATCGCCATCGTAAATGGAAGAGGTAACTACTTTCACCCCATGTTTTTTCTTTTTAATAGGATCATCATCACCGTTAAAAGGATTTGCGAAAGAAATTGAAGATACAAAAAGAAGACTTAGTGAAAATAGTATTGTGAAAATTTTATTTGCATTCATGACGTTGTGTTTTTT
>CAJQPH010000012.1 GCA_905480165.1 uncultured Flavobacteriales bacterium | reverse complement strand
CTATTTCGCGATCCGCAAACTGCACTTCCTGAAGCGGGCCCGGGCATTGGTCGCTTGCCCCGGCGGCTTTGGCACGCTCGATGAATTGTTTGACGCCCTGACCCTGGTGCAAACAGGGAGGATAGATCCATTGCCTATTTTATTGATGGGCCGTCGTTTTTGGCGGCGTGCGCTTGATTTCGATGCACTGGTCGAGGAGGGGGTCATTTCCCCTGAAGATATTCAATTGATGAATGTGGTTGACACAGCGGAGGATGCATGGCGAATTATCCGCGATTTTTATCGTATGCCATAGACACCGCACCGGCTTGCTCGGTGGTGCCGTGTTCTCGCAGTCGTCAAATCTCGCGCTATGTTTATTATTAGTCTCTTCAGTTAACTGGTTCTTATGATCCCCGGCACGCAGACTAGGATTGTCAGAGATCGAAAGGCAGGAATCTATTCGCGACATCCATATAATACAGAGGGGTAGGCTAGGGGTCGCCTCGCGGTGCAACAAGGCTGTTGGGTGCAGAGCGTGATTTTCTAGTGCTCTCCGTCGTCGCTCTCTGCGGCATTGTTTGCCGTTCCCGTTGCTGGTTTAGCAGGCTCGCTTGAATCTGCTTTTACAGCTTGCTGCTCAGCAACAGCCTTGGCGATCGCCTCTAGATAAAGCTCCTTATCGGTCTTTTGATTGTCTGCAACCATGCCACCCGGTTTTTTGGGGCAGCGGTAAGCGCGTTGTAAATGTGAAAGAAGCAACCCGGCGCCGCTACTGTTTTTGAGCTCCGTCTTGCCGACTGACTGAAGGTATGCCGTTGCCACTTCAATCAGTTCGGACTGATTCATTCCCTGTGGCAGGCACGCAAGTGGCGTTTGGACGACAAGGTCGGCAACGCCCTGAACGTAGTAGTTACAGCGCAACTGGCTGATGACATCCTCAGTATCTTCGCAGAATTCCAAAATTTTCTCGCCCGAGCTGTGCGGCATGGGCTGTTCGTAGGCATCATCGCCGGCGGCTCCGCCAGACAGAGTGAGGATAAGCGGCAGATAGAAAATGGCTTTCATCGCGGTTTTCCAGGCGCTGTGAAAAAGGGACGGTATCGCTGGCTGGCAGCAGGCACAGCAAGCGGCGTGCGAACATCGCATGTACTAATGGAAAAGTAGCGCATGGATGCGAAGCTGTCTACAAGTACAGTCGCTCTCTAACCTCGAGGAATTCATCGGCGTCGAACAGTCAATCCGCCCCACTGTCTTTAATCAAGCCGTGTGCCTTATAATAAAGCCCCCTCTGACCAAAGAGTACGCAGGTCTGTTCCATGCCGAAAATTGTTGATCATGATGAACGCCGTGAGAAAATTATAGAGATTGTGGCTGAGATGCTCGCTACCATTGGTGTCGAGCGCACCACCATTCGCGAGATAGCGCGTCAGTCAGGATATTCGCGGGGATTCATTGAACACTACTTTAACAATAAGGACGAGCTGACGATCAATACGATTCGTTGGGTCAACGAGCGCTCACTGTCTCGATCGAATGAGGCGTTATGTGGCCTTTCCGGTTTGGCTGCCCTGCAAACATTTGGCGAGCAGATGCTTCCTGTCACAAATGAAATTCGCAACGAGTGGAAAATCCGTATGCAGTTCTGGGGGATAGCCGCGGTCTCCCACGAGCACCGTCGAGAGCAGGCCAGGCGCAGCGATGCGGCTGAAAAAAGTATTATTGAATGTTTGAAACAGGCCCAGCAGGCAGGGGAGGTGGAGAGAACTATCGAGCTGTTGCCGATGGCGCAAAGTTTCTTGCATCGACTTTATGGGCTGGGGTGTAACGCGATCCTGCGCCCGGGCCATTTTACGCGGCAGAGACAGATGCTGGCGGTACAAGAGATGGTGGCTGAGTTTGCGAACTCCCGTTGCGCGGATTAAAGAACGGCTTATGCACTACGAGTGTATTAGGCGTTTAAACCACATAGAATATACGTGTATAAACCTGCAAAATTAAACTTAATAAATTCAATACGCTACTAGACTTTAGTAATAAATCACGGGAATATTGGCAGGTAAGTAAGTAAGGACGTCGGAAACAGTTGGTGGTCAGAGTGAATCGGCGGTTACAAGGGGACACGTCTTGAAAATCCTACTGTTCAGTCAGCTTATTGTGGTGTTGTTAACGGGTGTGGGCTCTGTGCAGGCCCAATCGCTCAAAGGTTCACCTGCTTCTATAGAGCGCCAATATCAGGCTGCTCGAGCTTATGGCCTTGCCTTTGTAAGCAGCGCCCGAATGGTTGAACAACACGTTGGTCCGGGGCAGCTTGTCAGGGTGAGCCCGTCACGGCATCTCGAATTACACGACGTGTCTTACCCCTATGGTGTACCTGCAACTAAGACGTTTCTTACTCGCCTGAGTGGCCAGTATTACAGTGCCTGCGGTGAGAAACTGATAGTAACCAGCCTCCTGCGTCCGCGGGATCGGCAGCCGCGCAATTCCGTGGCGAAGTCTGTTCATCCCACAGGTATGGCAATAGACTTGCGAGTGCCTCGATCCAGTAAGTGTCGCAGCTGGCTGGAGCGCGTCTTGTTGTCGCTGGAGGGCGAGCGTGTATTGGACGTCACTCGAGAGCGCCGGCCTCCGCATTATCATGTTGCGCTTTTTGTCGAAAATTATGAGCGCCGGCTTGGTATTCAGCAAAGACCGCGCACACAAACGGCCTCTATCCCAGCGGGTTCTTTTAAATATACTGTGCTCAGAGGCGATACACTCTCGGATATCGCCTCCACGCTGGGCGTTAGCGTACCGCGACTGCGCGCGGCTAACAGTTTGCGAGCTAATCGGATTTATGCGGGGCAGACTCTGCATGTGCCCGTGCTCGCCAGTGCCGGGTCCGTCAAGGTGAAGCAATCCGCGGCCCCAGAAAAGATTACCGGCCGTCAGTACACGGTCAGGCGTGGCGACAGTCTTTCGGAAATCGCAGCAGCAGCGGGAGTTAGTCGAGCCCGACTAGCAGCCGTCAATAGTGTGCAGGGCAGTCGCATCTATGCTGGCCAGACCTTGCGCATACCCGGTAGTGAAGATGCTATGGCAGAGAGTTTACAGCGCGCAGCGGCCGCGTTCTCAGGCGGGCGGCAATATACAGTGCAACGCGGCGACAGTCTTTCCGAAATTGCGTCTGCCTCCGGTGTGAGTAAAGGCAGGCTTGCAGCCGCTAATGGCCTGCGTGGTTATCGTATTTATGCCGGCCAGACCCTGCAGATTCCTGTGAACGGTAACGCTCTGGCTGCACAAGGTGAAGTGACGCATAAGGTAACCCGTGGTGACACTCTTTGGCGAATCGCGAATCTCTATGGCACCAGCGTGGCACAGATCAGGCGTGTCAATCGCGATGCGGGAGATTTTCTCAAGATAGGCCAGGTGTTGCGTATCGTCAGCGGCTGATTGCGTGTTGCAAATATCTGTTCGGTGTGCGCTCCAGGGTCCCTGTCAGAAGCCCTCTCACTAGCCTTGGTGTTGTATTTTCATCAGCGAATATTAGATCAAAGCGAAAAGAATGAACGCAATATTTTTTTATGGCACCCTCCTGGACGCGGGCATTCGTCGTTG
>CAJQPH010000011.1 GCA_905480165.1 uncultured Flavobacteriales bacterium | reverse complement strand
TTCCCAATTTTATGATCCTTTAGTTTATTTATGGAGTTGTTAATTGTTTTGACTGGGCTTCTTTTTGAATTATAGATGATTGACTTATTTGGTGTAGTACCATTACTGTAGGTGTCACAGTAATATTTTCCATTATCAGATATACTGACTCGATGCGTTCCTTCAACTATTGTTAAAAGTGTTGACTTTTTCTTTTTGACGTTAAAGTCATATACCATTGTATTCATTGGGTTTTCACCCGTAGCTGAATAATATAAATGCTTTTTATCGCTACTCACGCCTAGTATTTCTTTTACAATAAATTGATGGTCTGTAGCTTGGTATTTAAGATTACCTTCAAAATCATAGTAATATAAGTTCATGAAACCATTTTTTTCAGACATCCAAACAAAGGAGTTTTCGTTCTCGCATGGAAAATAAGCAGGAGTTTCAGGTTCAACCCATTTTTCGTTTGTTTCCTCTAATAGGGTTTTAATAAAACTTCCATCCTCAGTACTGTAGACATTTAGCCACATATGGTTTTGACCTCTATTCACTTCAGCAATCACGACATATTTTTCATCTGGAGTGAAAGAAAGGTTTGTGAGATAATCATCGTTGTTTATCCTAGGATTTATGAATACGGTGTTTCTAGTTTTGGTATTGAAAATTCCAATTTTAGGCTTTTCAGAAAGCTGACCAGTCATTGGGTATTTCACATTCATAAGTGTTCCTGGTGTATCTTCATTATTCAGTAATGGATAATTATGAACATTGGTTTCATCCTTTTGGTAAAAAGCCAGATAGCTTCCATTATTTGACCAAAATAAGCCTTCCGTGATTCCAAATTCACTTCGGGCAATGGCTTGACCAGAAACAATATTAGGGTCTGTATTTTGAGTAACTGGTATGATTCCCGATTTTTCATCTTTCATCATAACATTGTTATCTACGAGATAAGCTAATTTATTGCTATTTGATTCGTATTTAGGGCTTGATGCTGATTCATCTTCAATTCTCCCTAGTTTTTCACCTTCTTTGGTTTCGATGTTAATGGAATAATAGTTCTGTTGGTAGCTCAAAAGAAGCTCGGTCTTATTCAGCCAGCTTACAGAGTAAAATATTCGAAATTCGGTCCCTAATATGTTGTTTACATCTGATATCTTAATAATTTCATCTATTTGGTTTGAATGTGGACTTGACTTGACCAAAATGGTTCTGTCTTCATCTAAAAAGGAATAATCAGTGCTTTCTGGAATCCATTCAAAATTGGCAACACGGTCAGGAGCGTATTTCCTGTATTGATTCATTACTGCATCATCTAGATTCAAATCCTTTTGCGAAAAACCCAATACGCAGGAAAAAAAAAGAGTTAGGCAGAAAATGGAAAGTTTAAATAATTTCATATTCATGTGTTTATTTAGAGTAAATTGGTATCCGAATGTTTCAAGAGTTTTGGTTATCGCTCATAATTTTCAGATGGTCAAAAATAGGAATAAATGTGTGTATCAAAAGCACGCATCAAAATTGACATAAATTAATCTTGTTCATTCTCTAAAAAAAAAGTATCTTTGCACCCCAATTGTAAAATTAAAATACACATTTATGAAATCTTATGAAACTGTTTTCATTTTAACTCCCGTTTTGTCTGAAGATCAGGCGAAGGAAGCAGTCAAGAAGTTCGAAAGTGAAATCAAATCTTTTGGTGCTAAATTACAGCATTCAGAGAGTTGGGGGCTTAAAAAACTAGCCTACCCAATTCAAAAGAAGTCAACTGGTTTTTATTTTCTATTCGAATTCGAGGCTGAAAACAATGTTGTTGCCGACATGGAATTGTTAATGAAACGCGACGAAAGAGTCTTACGTTTTTTAACAGTCAAAATGGACGCGGACCATTTAACCTACGCTGAGAGTAGAAGACAAAAATCAAAAAAGGCTCAAAAAACTGAAGCTTAATAACACTAAAAAATAAATTATGTCAAACGATATTAGATATCTAACTCCGATCAATATTGATATTAAAAAAGAAAAATATTGTCGGTTCAAGAAAAGTGGAATCAAATTTGTCGATTATAAAGATCCAAATTTCCTTCTCAAATTATTAAACGAACAAGGTAAGTTGTTGCCAAGAAGAATAACTGGCACATCTGCGAAATATCAATCTAGGGTGAATAAAGCCGTTAAAAGGGCCAGACACCTTGCCATATTGCCATACGTTGGTGATATGTTGAAATAAATCTCAATAAATTTTAAGTTATGGAAGTCATACTAAAAAAGAATGTGAATAAGTTGGGATATGCCAATGAAATAGTGAAAGTAAAGCCTGGATATGGACGAAACTTTCTTATTCCACAAGGATATGCAATTCTAGCTACGGCGAGTGCTAAAAAAGCCCACGACGAAATTTTAAAACAAAAATCTCACAAAGAGGCGAAATTACAATCAGAGGCTCAGGAAATAGCGGATAAAATCGGAAGCCTTGATCTGTCGATTAAAACCAAAGCTGGAGATAATGGTAAAATATTTGGGTCAATCAACACGATTCAGCTTTCTGAGGTTTTAAAGAAAGAGGGATACGAGATCGATCGTAAATCTTTGAAAATTAAGGATGAGCCTATCAAGGAGTTAGGTACATACCAAGCAGAAGTGAATTTATTTAGAGGCATCACACAGGTGATTAGCTTCAACGTTATCGAAGAGTAGATTTTACTTTGAATGAAATTAAAAGCCCTTAGGGGCTTTTTTTTTATGCGCTAAATTATTTAGGGAAAGTTATACTGAATACAGTGATCCCTTCTGATGACTCTATGTTTAGATGTCCTTTGTGGTCAGCAATAATTTTTTTGATAATTCCCAATTTAACATTGATATTGGGGTTGAGTTTATCTTCAATAGATTGTATTCTATCTATTTCATGAATAACATCTTGATTAATGGTTATTCCGTTATGTTGAAATTGAATTTCAACAGATTCCTGTTTTTCAAAGCTGTTAATTTTTAAATATTTGTTGGTTTGGTCACTCACGAAGTTTTTTATGGAGAAGAGAACAAGGTTTTTCCAGAGCTGGAATAAGGTCGTTTCCGAACCGGTTATTTCTAATTGATCTGTAACATCGAATGTAATGTCAATCTCATCAAATTGATACTTGTAAACAGACAGTACTGAGTCAATATTGTTTTTAAGATTGATTTTTGATTCAGCAGTATCAAATGATTTACGAGCTACTTTTGTTAATTCTTTGACAACATCTGCTGCTCTAGAACTTGTTTTGGATATCGTCTCTGAAAAACTGACTGATTGTTGAATTTTAATAATAATTTCCAGTAATTCACTCGGGTTTGCATGGCTAAGAATCAAGTCAATCTCTCTTGTTTTGTATAGGGGAAAGTTTGCATCAACAAATTTATTTGATAGATCAGAAACATCGTCTTTATTCACGTATTTTGATTCAAGAAACATGGAGAATTCGAGGATGTTTTTTCTTCTCTCTCTTCCACTTACAATTTTTTCAATTTTATTGGTCTTTGCAAAATCAAGAGCAAATTTTATATCCGCTTCAGAAAGTCCGCTTGAAAATTTTAAATCAATAATCTCAAATAAAATATCTTTTATTGCACTTGCCCCAGAATTAATAATACCAAAAGGGGTGTTTAGTTCATGTGAAATCGAACCCGCCAATTCTGCAAGTAAGGATTCTTTTTCATGTTCATGAAATTTATGAGTAAGCTCATTTAACTGTTTGGTCTTATTGTGAACTTCATCCTCTAGTTTTTGATTTATTTCATATAATTGTTTCTGAAGAAGTTCTTTTTGCTTTTGTTCTTGAATTTTATCTAAGCGACTTGATAAAAGGCGAGAGGTTCTCGTTAAAACCTTTGTTTGAAGCTCGCTGAAATCACTCTTATCGCTTTTTTCAACAGAAATAAATCCAAAGTTCTTATCAGAAATTTTGAGTGGGATTAATAGCTCTTTATTATTTTCAGAACTAGAGGTTTTGTGATCAATAATAAATTTCGAGCTTCCAATTTTATTCATTATTTCATTCAAATAGTCATTGTTTTGAATATTTGCGATTTGAACCAAGTTGCCGGCTTCATCTTGAACACTTATCGAACACTTGTCAAATTTTAATTCTTCAACAATGATCTTGGCAACACTATTAATGATTTGGAAAAAATCATTCTCATCGTGAAGAAATTGAGTGATTTTGTTAATCGTTATTTGTGTTTGCAAATCAAAGGTTTTCTTCTCTTCTGCTTTTATTTTATCCGTAATGTCACTAATAAATGCTACCCCTTGGCTATTGCCATTTGTATTGATCTTAGTAAAGGCAACTTCAAAGAACAAATCTGAATCAACAGCTTTCATCTTGTGTCTTTGGGTATTGTAATTGCTTTTTTCGTCTGAATAAAGATTCTTAACAAAGTTCAGTATATCTTTCTCTACAATAAATTCTAATAAATTTTTGATGTTTTTATCCTTCAAAGAACTTTCGAGCTGAAAAAAATTTAAGGATCTTCTATTGTAATCTATGATTTCTCCATCCCAATTAAAAAATAATATTGAATCAACTGCATTTTCAATTACTAATCTGTTGTTTTGTTCTTTTAACTGAAGATCTGAAAGAGTTTTTTCCAATTCACTGGTTCGTTCATCGACAAGATTTTCAAGGTGAGAAATCTCCATTCTAAGCTCAATACTTTGATGTTCTTTGGTGTATTTTTGTTTATTGAGTTTTTCTTCAATTTCTTTATTAATCTTAAAAGCCCTTAAGGCATTTTTAAGTAGTCCCTTTTTTTCACATAATTCTGCAAAAGATTTATATACCTCGGCCTCAATATCCATAGATACCTGAAGAAGAGCGGGCGAGCTTAAATTACTATTCTCTGCAAAATCAATATCATTTGAAACAGTGTGTACCTCCTCGATTTGCGAAATCGCTTCTTTTAAAATGCTAATAGCTTCATCTGTTTTCCCCTCTCGACTTAGACATTTTGAAATAAATAAAGTATTGGTTATTTCAATACCTTTGGAATTATTCAATATGGCATTGTTTTTACTTAATTCAAAATGTGTTTTTGCTTCTTCAATTTGTTCATTACAGAAATAAACTTCTCCCAAATTACAAGTTACAACGGAATACATGAAGGTGTCTTCTCTGTTTAATAATTTGAGGCATTCGGAAAAGCAATTAATGGCACTGTTATAATCTTTAAGTTTGGTGTAACAGTCTCCTGTGTTGTTTAAAGTTCTAATAATCCAGTCTTCTTCATTGAGTTCTCTACTAAGATCTAAACATTTCTTGTTTATTTCTAGTCTTTTGGTTTGATTGTCAAGAAAATCAAGGATAAAACCAAGTGTATGATAAACGTGTGCTAGGTTTTTTTTATCCCCAGTTTTATCAAATATTTCAACGGCTTTATTAGAGTATTCATATCCCTCAGGGATCAGACCCAATAGCTGGCTAGAAAAGGCTAGATTTCTTAATGATTCTCCTATTCCTTTCGGATATTTAAATGCTTCTGCTTTTTTTAATGTTTGATTTGATTTGTAAAAACCTTCTTTAGGATCATTTTTGCACAAAATTAAGTGCTCAGCATTGAGTTTATCAATTTCTCCTCGAAGTGTTATTTCTTTAATCATTGACTGCCTCTGTTAAAGGTTGAAAATGATCATAAATACAGATTGTCTAATGCCTTCTTAGAAATTTAATTGGGATATGAGATTTTGCTTACGATGTAGGGCATTAGAAATAGTTTTCCTGAATTCACAATCTAGTTAATGTTTTAAATCTTCTCTAATTTATTCAATATGAAGGAGTTTTAACGCCCAAATGTTCAAAGTTTTAAAAGGTAGATTGTTAATAGATTGGTATTTGTTGCTTTTTCTTATTCGTGAACCAAATAAATCTTACCACTGAAATAGGGGTAGAGGGCTCATGGTTTCATGTATTTCAGCCTTTATATTCGTAATGGCTTTTGTGTCTGAATGATTCATTAAAGTGCGGTCAATGAGCGAAACGATTTGAGGGATTGTTTCATTTTGAATACCTCTTGAGGTTATTGCTGCAGTACCAATTCTGATTCCGGATGTAATAAATGGAGATTCAGTATCAAAAGGGACCATGTTTTTATTTACGGTAATATCTACTTTTCCGAGTATTTCTTCTGCATCTTTACCATTGATGTTTTTAGATCGTAAGTCAATGAGCATACAGTGATTGTCCGTACCTCCTGAAATAATATCATAGCCTTTTCCAATTAGTAATTCTGACATGATTTTTGCGTTAGATTTTACTCTTTTCATGTAATCCGAATAATTGGTTGTCATGGCTTCATTAAAAGCTACAGCTTTTGCCCCGATGACATGTTCTAAAGGGCCACCTTGAATGCCTGGAAAAACGGCAGCGTCTAATAGAGCTCCCATGGATTTCAGGTTTCCATTTTTCCATCTAAGTCCAAAAGGGTTTTTGATGTTATCTCTCATCATAATTACGCCACCTCGTGGGCCTCGCAATGTTTTGTGAGTAGTGGTTGTAACTATATGACAAAAGTCTAGGGGGTCGCTAAGCAATTTGGTGGCTATCATTCCTGCAGGGTGTGAAATGTCTGCCAATACAAGTGCTTCGACCTCGTCTGCGATTTTTCGGATTCTTTGATAGTCCCAATCTCTTGAATAGGCTGATGCGCCGCAAATAATTAATTTAGGGCGTTCTTTTTTTGCGATTTTTTCAAGTTGATCATAATCAATGCGACCAGTTTCCTTGTTGACGCCATAAAAATGTGCTTCGTATAATTTCCCTGAAAAATTAACAGGTGAACCATGTGTAAGGTGTCCACCATGAGATAAGTCGAATCCTAAGATTTTATCTCCTGCGTTTAAACAGGCTAGAAAAACGGCAGCATTCGCTTGTGCTCCAGAATGAGGCTGAACATTTGCCCATGTCGCGCCAAATAAATTACAGAGCCGATCAATTGCCAATTGTTCAATTTTATCAACTACCTCACATCCTCCATAATATCTCTTGCCTGGCAGACCTTCAGCGTATTTGTTCGTAAGAATACTTCCCATAGCACTTATCACTTCCGGACTTGCATAGTTTTCAGAAGCGATTAATTCAATACCTGTAGTTTGTCTTGTCTTTTCTTCTTCGATCAGAGCAAAAATTTCCTTATCTCTCAACTTGTTTATTTTTTTGGATAGTTTATATCGAATATCCGTTGCAATCCATCCTTGAGAGAGGTGTCCGGCTTATATCCTGTTAGCGTCAGTAATTTTTTAGAACTTCCAACACGCCGTTCAACTTCGTAATCATATCGTTTTTTTGGCGCATCGAGATAAGTTAGCTTTGAATCTGAATTTGTAATGTCTTTTATTTCATTTGCTAATTCGGATATGGTCCACTCACATTCATTTGCGATATTAACGATGTGAGATCCTTTTATGCCAATCAGTTGACAACAGGCATTAATGGTGTCTTCGATATAAGTAAAGTCTCGGGTTTGATCACCGCTTCCAAAAACAGTAATATCTTCTCCATTTTTACATTGTTCAAAAAATCGGGGGACAACCATTCTGTTGTCTTGATTCCATCCGTAAACATTAAAAAATCTAATTGAAATAACATTTATTCCACGTTCTTCGTGATGTGATGCCAAATAAATCTCATTATATCTTTTGGCCATTGCGTAAGAAGTTCTTGGATCAACCATTACTTCTTCCGTGAGCGCATTTTTTACAATTGCCGAGTGACTATATATGCCACTTGTTGATGCATATAATATGTATTTTACATTATTTGTCTCTGAAGCCTCGACAACATTTCTTGTTCCAACGACTTCAACATCCATGGTTTCTACTGGATTATCCGCAACAATGTCAACACCCAATACAGCAGCGAAATGAAATATGACATCACATCCTTTAGATGCTTCTAAAACCAATTGTCTACTTCTGACATCACCTTTAAAGAATTTTATTTTTGAAAAAGTATCTTTATCAAGCTTGTTCCCCCTTAGTAATGAGTCTAAGACAACTACTTCGTAACCTTTATTTACAAGGCATCTTGATAAGTTACTACCGATGAAACCTGCTCCTCCTGTTATTAGAATTCTCATATTTTAACTCATGTGTGATTGATACAAATATCAATAATTTTCTGCATAGAATTTATTATTTTTAATTTTTTTTTAATCTATATTTTTTTCACGCCATAATTGATTAAGTCCAAGCTTTAAAAATCCGGATTTGTAAGGGGTGCAAATGTTTTTAAATCAGTGCTTGAAAAATAAAATTGAATTTCGGCAATTTTCAAGGCAACTTTCAAAAAAGTAAATACGTCATTAATAGTAACTCTTTAAAAGTGATTTTCTAGTCTTAAATCAGATGTTAATTACTTTTTAAAACGTGAGGACATTAGATTCTTTATTATTGATTTAATGTCATATATTTGACGCGCTAAAACTATTTAAATTATGAAAAAACTGCTCCTTACGGTTGGTGTTTTCTTCTTTTCTTTTTTTTCTATCTTCTCGCAAATGCGTCAAAATGACATTTGTGATCCTTCACCTAAGTCATATAAAGTATGCGTAAAAGAAAATGCATCATCTAAAATTGATAGTAGAAATATCATTCCAAGAGCTTTAAAAGAAAGTGAGTTTTGTTTAATTGTTGAGAGCAGAGATTTAAAGAATGAAGTTATAATTTCCTTAGATGAAATGCATGAAGTAATCATATATCCATACAACGTTCCGTAAATGAGATATATAAGGTTTAGATATTTATTTACACTGTTACTTGTCTTTCTATTTTCATTGGAAGCTTTCGCTCAACCGTGTACACCTGCAGCTAACCCTTTCTGTTTTGCCCCTATTAATTTAACGGTGGGAGGCCCTTGTGTTAATGGTACTACTTGTAATGGTATGGGGTTTGTTCCATCCACTTGTAACACGGCTGATAATCAAGGTGTATGGTATTCTTTCGTGGCTACGGATCCTAGCATGACAGTGGCTATTGATCTAATTACCAATTCGGGTTGCGATTTTAGCTCGACCGTTTATGCCGGTATTTGTACCTCAGGTATTATAGAAATTAGTTGTCTTTCTGGTGCGCCTTCAGATGATTCGCATATCCTTACTGGTTTGGTAATTGGTAACACTTATTCTATTGAGGTTTCTTATAATACTGGTGGTGGTTGCGGGGGACCCAATGGTTCTGCTGAATTTTGTATTGCTGTTGACGTAACAACTGGAGGC
>CAJQPH010000010.1 GCA_905480165.1 uncultured Flavobacteriales bacterium | reverse complement strand
TAGGGTTTCCGTCCCTGAAGGATTTGCTTCGGCATAAGTTACTCCATTGACTACTACGGAATATCCATCCCCAAGACATCCTGTATAAGCTTCTGAACCGGTAACACTGGAATTGAAAGTGAGATCAATAGTTACGGTGCTGTCACATCCATTCGCATTGGATAGGACTTCTGTTCCCGAGGGATTGGATTCATTATAGGTTACACCATTCACTAAAACAGAATAACCATCACCAGAACACCCCGAATAGTTTTCAATCCCTGGATTAGTTGCCGGCGAAATGGTAAGCATAAAATCAAAGGATGATCCCGTACAAAATGACGGAGCTGGGCCTACAGATGAAAGAGTATAAATTACTGTTTCAGATGTATTGCCTGAATTTGAAATAATTTCATTGATTGAACCACTCCCGTTTGAACTGAATCCACTTAGGTTAGGGGATGAAGGTGATGTAAACCAAGAAAATGTGGTACCAGGAATATCGGCACTTGGACTGAAACTGAAAGACCCTCCACTACAAATAATAGCTTCCCATGGAAGTGGGGAGTTAACCATTGGTGCTGGGTCAACAATTACATTCACAGGTTGTATATCTGTACATCCGTTGTCCGATTGAATATAATACGTTCCACTTGCAGTAACACTAGTTGGATCGGGTACAGGGTTTGTGGCCAAGGCATCAACCCAATATGTAAGAGAACCCCCACCTGACGAACCGTCAGTTATTGAGGGATCAGTTAGATCAATGCTCCCTGGTTCGCAACGTGCAGGCGGGTCTGTTATTACGAGAATTGGCGGATCAGGCTCAATGAGTAAAACCGGTCCTGCAGAAACAACAATACAACCCAATAGATCTGCCGTGAAATTAGTATAAGTTCCCGCCCCTAGACTAGAAAGAAGATAATTACCAAATGCATCTGTCGTAATCGCAAATGGACCAACGGTAAATCCATCAAGGTCATATGAAAAATCATAAGTCGAATTGGGTTCTAGACTACCGATTAAAAAGCTTCCATCATTACCATTACAAGTAGATGGGAAAGAATTCGTGGACGTAGAAATGGATGAGCTACAAATACAAGTAGGGTTTGAAATATTGGTTTCCATAACAACGTTGCAGACAGATTGATTTTGAGGAGCTCCTCCACTAGCTGCTGTAAACCCCCACCAAACATCGGTTGGGTTTGGAAAGTATGTTCGTATGTCACCATTAAATTCGCCTATCTGAACTCCATCGAAGTAAATTTTATATTCAAGGACATTCGGTTCCCAGGTGATACAAATTTCATGATCCAGACCATCTAACACGCTTGTTCCACTTGGGATCAAACAAGAAGGCCCTTCAATAGTTGCGCCTGCGCCAGTAGATCCATCTACTTGAATAGACATGTGATTACAAGCAAGATCGTTGTCTAGCCAGGCTGATCCATCATAAGTGTCAAATTCAACAGCAACTGAAGGGTCAATTGGGCAAGCACCACTTTGGCATCCTACACCATCACCCACCGCATAACCTAATCCACCACCTCTTCCTCCAATTATATTTGGAAGGGCTTCTTGTTGAAGTAGAAATGCAATTCCATCTCCTGTCGAAATATTATTTCCGAAATTCGCGTTAAACGAAACTTTAAAGTTTTGATTAAGATCGATACCATCACAAACCCAAACCGCTCCTGCTTCAAAGCCTCCTGAGGTCATGTTTATGCAATTTCCCGATGTTGATGCAGTCCCGATCGTATTGTATGCTCCTGGAACGCATACAAAATCAGAAGATGTGATTTCGAACAAAGGAATTCCGTTAAAATTTATACTTTGAGCGTACAGATTTATATAGCCCAATAATCCAATGAATATTGTTAAAAGTAGCCTAGTCAAGAGTTGTAGTTTAGAAAACGAAGATATAATAAATAAGTGTAAAAATGACATTAACTAATTTTTTTGTTCTTTCACTCCACTAGTAACAAGCTATACTTGAGTACTTAATAAATAGTTTTAGGATTTAATTGTAGCACTAACTAACTAATTAGTATCTTAATATTTCAAATCAAAACATGAAAGAGTATTCCTCCATAACATCCCTTGATAATTTAAAAATTTCGATTTTCTCAAATCAATTAAAAAGTGAAAAAGGCTTGGTCTTGATTACCCATGGAATGGGGGAACACGCCAACAGATATGGGCACATGGCGAATTTTTTTTCGAAAGAAGGATTTACTGTAATCGCATTTGACATTCGCGGCCATGGGTGTTCGCAGGGAAAAAGAGGCCATACCCCTAGTTATGGTCATTTAATGGATGACATGGAACGGGTATATTTAAAAATAAAAGCCGATTATCCAAGTCTTCCTATTTTTCTATTCGGACACAGTATGGGAGGCAACTTAGTACTGAATTTTTTACTGAGAAAACCAAATGAATTAAAGGGGGCTATGGTTACGGGGCCTTATTTGCGATTGGGATTTGAGCCTCCTAAATGGAAAATAATTTTAGCGAAATTAAGTGCGAATATTTGGCCATCGTTATCTCAACCGACAGAGCTGGAATTAGACGCACTTTCTAGAAACCAAGAGGTGATTCGCAAATACGAGGATGATGAGTTGGTTCATGATAGGATTACTTCAGCATTTTTTGTGAATGTCCATTTTGCAGGTCAATATGCAATTGATCATGCTGGAGAAATAAACATACCGTTGCTCATAATGCATGGTTCTGATGATCGCCTCACTTCTCCAGAGGGAAGTAGGGCTTTTGCTACAAATGCCAAAGAGAATGTCAAATTAAAGCTTTGGAATGGACTCTATCATGAGCTACATAATGAACCGGAACAAGAGGAAGTCTTTAATTATGAGTTGGAGTGGATCAATAAACTCTTAGAATAGGTTAAAAGGATAATAGAAATTGCAGTAGAATGTAATAACGAAAGCTAAAATCCAACCCAAATATACCTGAAATGGTGTGTGTTTGTTCAGTGCGAGTCGAGCAGACATGATTAATCCTGAAATCAAAAAACAGGATAGAATCAACAAATAATTAAAAGTAATTTGTTGTGCCGAAAAGGCACATAAGTAACCTGTTATCATACCTCCTCCAGCTGCGTGCAAAGAAATTTTTGTCCAATTATTTATTAGTAAAAAAACCAAAGACAATATAGTTCCAGATAAAGGTATCGCGTAAATGTATATGGGCAATACTCCGTCAGGTGCTTTTATAAAGAACAAGAGAAAGAGTATGAGGCAATAAGAAAAAACGATAAGTAATGGAACAGTTCTTTCAGTTCGGTTATCCATTTCAAGGGTTGATATGAGTTTTCTTCTGAACATTAAAAGAAATGAAATACCAGGAGCAAGTGTACCGAAAACAAAGAATAGAAAAATAATTTGATCTTTAAAATCTTTATCTAATAGATATAAAGAGGGATGACTTAGGTTTTTCTCTTCCGAAGGGATATACAAGGTTAGAGCCAATGCAATGACCGGAATAAACAAGGGCAAGAATAACCAAGAAATGAAATTTCCAAGTCGAATGATCATAATTCTTTTCTCATCCTGGCTACAGGTATATTAAGCTGTTCTCTGTATTTGGCGACAGTTCTTCTTGCAATATTATATCCTTGATCCCTTAATAAGTTCATGAGTTTTTCGTCAGTAAGGGGTGATTTTTTGTTTTCTGAATCAACGGCAACAGATAATATTTTTTTCACTTCTCGTGTAGAAACCTCTTCTCCACTTTCTGTAGATAATGATTCAGAGAAAAAATACTTCAAAGAATAAATTCCAAAGTGAGTTTGAACAAATTTACTATTAGCAACACGAGAAACCGTTGAGATGTCCAGGTTAACGATGTCTGCAATATCTTTTAAGATCATGGGCTTTAGCTTGGTTTCATCACCAGAAATAAAGTACTGCTCTTGGTATTGCATAATTGCGGTCATTGTCATTAATAAAGTATGCTGTCTTTGTCTGATAGCATCTATGAACCATTTGGCGTTATCAAGTTTTTGTTTAACGAAGGTAACGGCATCTTTTTCTGATTTTGAGGTTTTTGCACCCTCAGAATAAGAACGTAGCATGGTTTCATATTCTCTACTAATTCGTAATTCTGGAGCATTTCGAGAATTCAATAAGAGCTCTAATCTCCCCTCATTTTCAGATATAATAAAATCTGGAATGATTTGTTGGAAATTTTTACTTGATCCTTTTGATGAGCCACCAGGTTTTGGATTTAATTTAAGAATTTCCTCTATCGCCTCTTTCAGGTCTTCATCGTTTATCTCTAGTTTTTTTGAAATTTTATCGTAATGTTTTTTTGTAAATTCTTCAAAATGATTCTCTAAGATTTTTTTTGCCGTATATCTAGAAATATTTCCGTCTTGTTTTCTGTTAATTTGAATCAATAGGCATTCCTGAAGATCCCTTGCTCCAATTCCAGCGGGATCTAGATCTTGTATCATTTTTAATACTTCAACCACTTCTTCCTCTGTGGTTTGGATGTTCATAGAAAATGCGAGATCGTCAACAATTGCCTCAATGTCTCTATTTAAATAACCTGCTTCATCAAGGTTTCCGATAAGGATGCTTGCAACGATTTTTTGGTTGTCATCTAAACGAAAAAGCTGAAGCTGTTCAGATAGCTTTTCTCTAAATGTATGACCCCCTGAAAAGGGGATTACTTTATCATCATCATCTTTAGAATGATTACTTGATTTGGTTTTATAATCCGCCACATCATCATCAAGATAATCAGAGATATCAAACTCCTCTCCTTCACCTTCTTCAAAGGAATCTTCGTTAGAAAAATCATCATCATCAAGTTCCTTTCCTTCCTCAAGGGCAGGGTTTTCTTCAATCTCCTGTTTGATTCGTTGGTCCAGCTCCATAGTGGGGACTTGCAATAGCTTCATTAGCTGAATCTGTTGAGGAGACAGTCTTTGTTCGAGCTTTTGAGAAAATTGTTGTCTAAGAGCCATAGTAATTATATCTACTCAAATATATGCTTTTAAAAAAACAAAAAAGAAAGAAACCCGACCTCAAACGTTAAAAAATAGTTAAACTCCGTTAAGGGTTGATTTTCTGTTTAACCACCTGGTAGATTTCCCAAGTTTCTGTATTGAATGCGTATACCAATAAATGCATATTAGAGGCATTATACTGTCCGTCCAATTGATTTGGAACGTTGAAGCTATAATTTATATAATAATTTTCTCCAATTAAATCATCACTCGAGACTGGTCGGCCAAAAGCCATTTCGTTTAAATTTCCTCGGTGAATATCTCTATGGGTATAGCTAGAATTATGGGAATTGTCGCTCATTTTTTGATCGCCAACCAAGGAGTCTTCAATCAAGTAAACGGCAATACCGAGCTTCGAAGTTACACCTTGATCAATAGGGTCTAATTCAACATGTAAAAAAGCACCTTTTGTTTCTGGATAATAATTGAGAGAGGATTGAATATTCAATTTCAGATTAGTTGAATTCAATTGATCACTAACCATACTGGTCCATTGCGTTGGACTTTGAAAAACAGTACCATTGTTAAATCGATTCACGGTTCCGCGAGGGTTTCCAGGAAAGCCACCATCATTTTCTCCGAAATATATACCGATTTCAACACCTTCAGGGTTCGTAAAGTCTAGGGGATAGTCTGGAGGAGAAACGGTCTGGAAATCACCAACCCCATCAGGACCTGCATGCATTGATGCAGTGAACACCCTTGAAGGATTTGCCTCATGTAATTGATGAGCAAGCTCAGCAGCAGCAGGACAGAACACACATTTATGTCCTGTAAAATCCTCTATCAGGACGTTTTTACTGGTGTTTGTGTTTTGTGAAAAAGTCGGCCATTCATTATTTTCATAGTCAGACCATAAACCCGGATATAAATTGGTGTCTAATTCAAGATTTACTTCAGCAGGGTATGGGTTTTTTACATGATCGCAAGAGGAAATCAGAAACCCAAAAAGAAAGATAAATAGAAATAAACGCATATTAAAAACTTTGTGTAAAACTTAAGGTGAGGCCATTATTGGCAGGGACAAATCGACAAACCCCTCCAACACAGAACAAGCCAGCTCTTTGTCGGCCATATGAAACAGTAAATCTAGTAGAACCTTTAATGTAACCACAAGTCATAATTGGGTAATTTACACGCTTGGTTTTGTCGGGATTCCCATAATTGTATTGATTCATAAAGCTGAAAAAATAATTCGGTGAAATGGTGTATTCAATAAGTGCTGTAAACCAATTCCCCTTATCATTAATCACTCCATCCTTCTCTTGAACGAATAGTCCTTGAATTTCCGTTCGAATGGAATGTTTTGGTTTTAGTTTAAAGAGCATTTCAACTACACCAATATGGGCATTAATAACACCTTGTGCATCATTGGATATTTTTGCTACATCATTATTGATTTGAATATTATAATAGCTCAATATCCCAGAGAATTTTTTGTTAAATTTTTTAGAAATATTAAAATTAATATCCTGCCAATATAGGCTATCACTCATTACAAAAGGAGTCGATTTGTAGGCGATTCCTGTAGAGTCAGAGGGGTAGTTCGAATTGTATGTTTTTTTTGGCTCATAAGTTGTGGAATAATTAAAACCAATGGTAGTTCCATATTTACCACCAAGCTTGGTTTTTCTTAAAAAAGTGTACATCACATCTGCCTGAAAAGCGACTTCTCCGACGGGTTGTGTTGCATACGGGTAAAGTGTAGCCACAAGATTATAAGTATGCGTTTTGTTCAATGCAGGAAGGTAATTGATAAATACATCCTGTAAGTCTTTTGTTCTATCAGAACGATAGCTCATGTTGTCAACTGATTTTCCCGAAATCAATATACCTAATCCTTTTTGAGTATAACTTAAATTAAAAACACTTGCGTGGCCATAATTGTAGATGTTACCATTGTCATTACTAGGGTCTTGTTCTTTTTGGATGTACTCTCCGTCAAAATAAATATTCTTGTAAAGCATTTTGATTCTTCCGCCATACGAGCCTACATTTTCAGGCAGAACAAGTGTTGAGTTATCGTCTTTTTGATATTTACTTACAAAAGACGCTCCGAGTGTTAAATCAAGAGAAGAGGTTTCCATTTTTTTAAAAATCTCATTCAAGTGAAATTCTGCGTCCGTTCCCCGAACAATTCCTGCACCATGTACAATTCGTCCTTCTTGAAAGGATAACCTTTGATATCCGTAAACCCCTTTTAATACAATTCCTTTTCTCGGTTTTACAATGATTCGAGCACCATCGAGTAAGTTGTCATAACCCAAAGCTCTGTCTTCATATGCTCTTAAAGATAGCCCTGCACCAAATTGTTCATAAAATGAACCCAAAGTAACATCCACAAAATCATTTGCATATCCAACATAACGCATTCCTAAACCTGTTCCGTCAAACCTGTTTGGATATCCTTGAATTCTGGGAAGGTATGACTCGAGCCTCATCCCCGCCTTGAAGTTTCCATTGGTGTAAAAGACATTCATGTATGAATTGATTAAGCCCTTTGAGGGGGGCTGATTCGCTCCAATTACGGTGTCTTCGTTTAGATATTGGAAGGTGCTTTCTGCGTTCCCACTTATAGTTCCTTGTGCAAACAAAAAAGAAGCCCCCAAAACGAAGGGAGCTAAAAGAAATAACTTTATTTTCATGCAAACATCATTTGGAGCCTAGCTCAAGTATGTGCTCATATAGCTCATCTTCATCACCTGGCGCATAATTGTTGTGTGAATATACAATATTTCCTTCACTATCAATTAGAAACGTATGAGGTACATTATTTACACCCATGGCACGTTTAAAGTCGCCATTTGGATCTAAAAGGATTTCATAATCCCAAGCCTTTGCATTGGCATAAGGAGAAACACGTGCTTTGGTTTTTTCATCATCAATAGATACCGCAACTAAGGTCACACCAGTTTCATCTTGCCAATCTGGGTATAAATCATGAATTGTGTTCAACTCTTTTTTACATGGAGAACACCAAGTAGCCCAAAAGCTAATAACTACGGGTCCTTCAAAGCCCATTTCTGAGGTATTGACAGATTTTCCTTTAAGGTTTTTTAGAACAACAGAGGGTAGTTTTTTCATGTTCTTCTCAGCCTCTTCTTGACCAAAAGAAAAACCAACTAGGAAGCAAAATAATGTGATAATGGATAATTTCATATTTTAATATTTATTTGATACTTAGCAAATAGAATGCCAATCCAAAAGTAAACAAAAATACAATGTTTGGTATTTGGCACTGAATTTGTTCAAATTTTGTGATTTTATATATTAAACTTATATTTGTTAATACATTATGAAAAAACTATACATATTATCCTTTTTGCTAATACCATTTATGGTTACATCGCAAACATCAATAAATATAAATGGCAGCTCTGACGTAATATCAGGGGGCACACATGTCGAAACTGTTTCATCTGCAGATCCGGTTGATATTTCTTTTGACATTAATAATGAAGGTTCGGCAGCTACTTGGAGAGTAACCCGATATCAGGTGGATGTGCCATCAGAATGGACTGATAATTTGTGTTGGGGTCATTCTACAGATCCCTTTGGAGGTACTTGTTATTCTTCTAGTCAAATGAATGGAAATCCATGGACAACGCCAACATCAGGTTCTTTTTCTGTTGGGGCAGGAGAGTATGGGAAATTAAAAGTAACTATTGAT
>CAJQPH010000009.1 GCA_905480165.1 uncultured Flavobacteriales bacterium | reverse complement strand
TTTTTTACGTTTTATTTTACCTTTAATAATTTGTCCGAGATAAGTGTTTTTCCACTTTCATCTAGGATATTAAAAAAGTAGGACCCATTATCAAATCTTGATAAATCAACAGCATTAATTTGTCCAGAGACCTTTAACCTATAAATTTCTTTTCCAACGACATCAATTATTTTGATCGTGGAAAGTTCTGGGTGCGTAATATTGAAATAAACTGTGCTATTTGTGGGGTTCGGATACACTGAAACATATTCCCAATAATTTTCATCAATATCGGCATTATTAACACTTAATGTATTGCATAGGTCTTTGACTCCACAATCCGTAGTGAGCTCTAAACATACAGTATAGGTTCCTGTCTCTGAATAAGTGTGTGTTGGGTCTTCTTCTGTACTTGTGCTGCCATCACCGAAATCCCACAAATAACTTCCAGGACTTGATGAATTTGAAAACTGGACCAACAGGCTTGAAGTATTCCAAGAGAACGACACCACATCTGGATTTGGTTGGTCAATAGACACTTCTCCCTGTGCTGTGCAACCATTTAAGTCAGTCACACTTACAGCGTAAGTTCCAGCACCAATCCCATTCCATTCATTCGAGGATGGGCCGTTTTCCCATTCATATATATAATCAGAAGATCCCGAAGCAATTGCCGTTGCTGATCCATCAGCCGACTGGTAGCATGACGCATCCTGGGAATTGAAATCTAATGAAATGGCTGTTTGGTATTCCATTTCATATTGAATGGTTGTGTCACAATTATTGTCTAAATCAGTAACAACTACTGTATAGATTCCTTCTGAAAGATTTGATACTGTACTTGAATTTCCGAGCCCTCCATCCCAACTGTATTCATAGTTGCCAGAACCAGAGGATGCATTTACATTTATTGATCCATTGTCATTTCCATTACATAAAGGATTTGAAGAAGTGCTATTAACAGTTAATCCACAAATAGCTCCGTATACAATATCAACACAGTAGTCTTCAACCTCTCCCCATTGATATGAATCACAGACATCTGGAAGTGGTGTTTGTGCGGCAACATAAGCCATTTGTACTCTCATTCTGGTGCTGCCAAGGGGTGTTAGTGCCGGAATGGTAACTTGACCTACAACATTCACCGTTTGATCAGCAACTCCTTGGTCAAAAACCAATTCAGAAGCATCGAAATCACCATTTTGGTCAAGATCTATCCAAATTCGAGATTGCTCATTATAAAGTGCCCCTCCCCAAGCGATTTCAATATCGATATTGTAGGTGTTGTTCGTCGCAAGCTGAATCGGGTTTCCGGTATAATCACCATAACCTGAATCGTTTCCTGATGGATTTGTGTATGTGCCGATAGTAAACGACTCTATCCATTCATCCACTCCATCAGATGCTGCATTTGAGCAATATTGATTGTCTATACAAGCCCCACAGCCAAGAGTGTTGAAAGCTTGCGTTGAAGTTGGGTTTGAGATGGTGTCCACACTGCAAGCGGTTTCCATATAAAATTCATATTCTGAACATCCGTTTAAACCAGTAAAAGTAAATGGAGACACCACTGCTGTTTCGGAGATCCAGTTTGCTGCGCCCACCTCTCTCCAATAAAGATTAGTGGCGTTTGCACCTGATTGAGCAGCAAATTCGAGAACTGCATCATTTTCAGTAATATTTGTGGTTGCGATTCCACTTGGGCCAAAACAGATGGATCCATCACAACCAGCCGCCATCAATTCATCTAAGGTGTTTCTTGAATTTAACCTCCCGCCCGATACGAATTTATTCGCCAGTTGACTTTTAGGATCAGTACCATCCATAAGTGCCTGAAGTACCAAATCAGCCCCAGCTTGAGGGTTAGAGATAACGGTATTCATAAAGTCTGAACAAGGTATAGAATAAGCGAGTCCAATAACACCGGCTGTCAGTGGACAAGAAAAAGAGGTACCGGTCGTAGTAGTAGTGGAGTTTGTTCCTGATGTTGTAACGACGTTGATTCCTGGTGCACCAAACTCAATAGTAGTTACACCATAACCTCCTGCAGTATTGTCATTGTGATCCGTGCGCCCAACACCAATCATGTATGGACTGTTACACGCTGTTGGCATATCACCTGCGGTATCTACATTCAAATTTGAATTTGTTGTTGCTCCCACATTTAGGATTCCCGCTTCTCCCATCGTAGTGTAAAAGCTACACCAAACAGGGTGGTTGTTTGGATTTTCTCCATCAATTCCCCATGACGAGCTTGTGGCAACTACAAAAGCTCCCTGCGCACCACCGGTATTATTCCAAAGTACTCTCATATCATAAGGGTATTGATAGGCTTGAATGGCATTTGCATCTGTATTGATACTGTATCCACCAACGACCATGAGCTTAACATCCCAATTTGCACCGACGACATTTAGACCATTATTTCCTTTTGCACCCATCATTCCAAGGCAATTTGTTCCATGCGCTCCTGTACCATAGTTATCATTGTTTTGAAGTGGGTTCCAGCCACTATAATCGTCTACATAACCATTACCATCATCATCAACCCCGTTGTTTTCAATCTCATTGGTGTTTACCCATCGGTTTGGAGATAAATCTTGATGGTCTAAGTTTCCACTTTCGATTAAGCATACAACAATATCATGTCCAGATGCCGTTGTTCCACCGGTAGTAATATCCCAAGCCAAATCTGAATCGATGTCCGCATCAGCAGTACCACCTGTTTGTCCCGTATTGTTATGATGCCATTGACTGTTGAAAGTGGCATCATTTGGTATTGTAGAACGAAGCTTTAAATAATAATTATTTTGAGCCAGTTCAACACTCGGTTGATTATATAACCAGTTTAAAATTTCTTTATGGGATATATTGTTGTGGTTAAATTTAAGCTGCCAAATATCGGAGGTTGGAGACAATTCCTTAAAAATAACCAGGTTACTGTGCGAGGGTGCTCGATTAACAAGATTGCGGATATTACCTTGATCCGTTAATTGAACAATAAGGTCTCCCAAAACAAATGGATTTTGTTGTATTTCAGTTTCATTTTTTTGTGAAAAACTGAAACTTGTGATGGAGATGAATAAAATTAATAGGGTTTGGTTTAAAAATTTCATAATTAGACGTATGATTTTGTTTGTCTAAAAATACCACATCTTTAAGGATTGAGCAACTCATTGCCAATCAGATCATAAGCTTAAATGTTTTTTTCTCAACACATTCACTTTACTGTAAAAAAAATGTGTAATCTGTTTTAGACTTAAAGTGCTTTATTGATAGGTGTAGAGCAAAAAGTCTTCAGCACCTTGAATCTTGAGTTTTATTTTACTCCCACTTTCTTTTTTGTATGCCAAATCTTTGAGATTAACGATAAGTTCTCTTTCAATATACTCTCTACATGTATCATCTGTATGATGAACAAGACGAACAGTTCTTATTGGGGGAAGAGATTTTGAAATCATCGCTGAACCGAGAAACTGAAATTCATGAGTTGTACACCCTCCTGAATAACCGATTTTTAAAATAAGATAGTTACCATCTATTTTTGATTTTAAAATTTGAACATTTTTAGACTCTTGAGTCATGTCTCCAATTTCAGCTTCTATATTTAAAGAAGGATGGTCTCTTTCTATTATTCCTGAATCAATCACATTACTATTGTTTTGTGATACCGTAGTTTCACTGTTTTGTTTTGTTTTACATGAAAATAAAACACAAATTCCGATAAAAATAATAAGACCTTTCATATTCTAAATTTTTGTAATGAATTCAAATATAGTACCAAAAACAAATTTAAAGGTTTTCTTGAAGCGAATAAATGTGATTGGAGACAAGGACTAAGTAAGAAATGAACCTTAAGGTCCATTAGTTGTAAGCCAATAAAATCAATTACACATGAAATATTTCGTTTTGCTTATTGTTATTTATTTAACAGCGTCATCTCAGATTGACCCAAATACGTATTTTAAAGAAAGAATAGAATTGCAAAACAATTCTTGGAAGATTGATGGTAAATGTTTGGAAACAGAAAATGAGGATGGTTTTATTCTCAGTGCCTATTCGGAATCGACAGTTGATATTGCGAGCAGGTGGGGTTACTTCATCTCTTTTACCGAAAACAGTTTTCAAACTTCATATCGCGCTCGATGTGGAGTAGATTGTTTCACGTCGATTAGTGGCACATACCAATGGTTAGCGCCAAATAAATTGGAGTTGTTTGTTTCAAATATTTCTCGAAGGAAATACTGCAATAAAGCCAGTGAGAGTCCGAATAAATCATTTGGAATATATACGGTTAGTGTTGAAAACGATAAAGTTTTATTTCAACGTATTTAACTCTTTTTCAGTATATAAAAAGACCCTGTAAGCGTCTTGAAAATTGGGTTTGGCACGATTCTAGATATATCTGGAGTGGATTCATCGAAAGACACACAATTACCGCGGTGACTTATTTATTAACCAATTTAAAACAACTCTTATGAAAACATTACTACTCTTAATTCTACCATTATCTATTTCTCTTTCGGCTTTTGGTCAGGTCAAAAGACCGAGTTCAAAAGGGGGAGGGACATTTAAAAATGCACCAGTCACTAATCATAGGCCAGCAGTTAGGGCACCTAAACCGTCATCTCATTCGTCAAATATAACAAGCCCGAATAGATCACGTCCATCAAGTAATTCCTCAGGGTCATCAAGCACAAATAATTCATCTTCGAACACGAACTATTATTATTCGACATCTTCAAACAGTAACCGATCAAATAATAATAATAATAACACCAACTATTCAAACAATTCCTCCTCAACTAATGAGAATGGTTCGTATCAAATTCTTGAGGGATATAATAATATTGCATTGCCTACATCAGGAGAATTCGTGAGAACGCTTCGAACGAACCTCGTTAAAACAATAGTTGAGCAAATAGACAGGCACGCAACAGATTCCACAGATATTGTAATACTCATTGATGCTTCTGGTAGTATGGGGAATAATGTAAAGACCATGATGAAAGAAAGCGATGCCATACTTGCTTCGGTGCCTGCGGGATCTAGGGTAGGTGCAGCATCATTTCGAATATCCAGCTCAAACCAATGGTTTGTATTGTCTGATTTGAGTGAGGATCATTGGAATGCTATTGATTTTATTGGTAAAAAAAGAGGATACCATTCGAGCGAGTCTCATTATGATGCTATTGTTAAAACAGTCCATTCAAGTTCTTGGAAAAATAACAATAGGATGATTATTACCATTACCGATGAGTATATTGCTCCTGCTGAAAATAAAAACTCAGCAGCTGATGCGATAGGAGCGGCAGCCGCAGAGAACGTTGAGCTACATACTATACTTATTGCCTTTTAATAGATATTAAACTTACTTTATTTTCACACAAACAAAGACCCGAGAGGGTCTTTGTTTTGTTCATTCATAAATTTAATGTTAAATAAATTAGTTTCTTTTCTTGACTATAATCATGTTAAGTGAAAAGTCATAGATAATAATTCATACCCTGGCAATAGTCATCCTTATTAAGAATACAATTTTGCAAGTACTACTTTTAATTTCAGTAGTAGTTTACAGTAATTCGTTCAGATGAAAAAAGTTGTTCTCAATATTTTTGTTTTAATTCCATTGGCCTTATTTATGATGATCTATGTTGATGGACAGTCAGAAAAAAAAGCAATTAAAGACTCAAAATCGAGTCATTCAAAAATCACCGTTAACCATTCTTCAGTTAAGCAAAAGTCTCAAGTGACGAAGACAAAGAAAGAGCTCGTTTCGGAAGACAATAATCAAAAGGCAACGCTATTGCCTCGATTTTAATTTTTAGGGGGCACTTGTTTCGAGTATTATAAAAACGGAATTTTTACATAATTCAATGAATTAGTGCGATATTTTACATTTTTAGTGCATTTTATGTTCCTTTTCCTGGTTTTTGATACACTTTGGTCAAATTAATTATTTCTGTGTTTCTCAAAATTCATAGATTCTAAAATTGACACTTTTTCTATAAAAAGGTGTCTTTTTTGATAAATACGACCCATTTATTTGCAATTTTTAATCATTTCTTTCAATTTACCTCGTAATTGAATCGTTTTTCCCATTTCCTATTAATGTTATGATGTTCACGTCTCTGTCTGTAATTAAATGCCACATTATTTTGGTATGTTTTATGCTATGTATTTATTTATATTTGAAACAAACGAACTCGTATAAACACTTTTTTCAGGGTTTGTGATTAATAATCTTTATAACATACATATGAAAAAATCTATTTATCTGTTTATCGGTATGACATTTACATTTTCAATGTCTGGAATGTCACAGTTACCAAACCTAAAAAAAGGATTAGAGAAAACAGGGATT
>CAJQPH010000008.1 GCA_905480165.1 uncultured Flavobacteriales bacterium | reverse complement strand
CCAATAATGACATATGTAATGCGCATAGTTGGTCTAATAATGGAGCATGGGAGTCGTGTTGCTACACTTCGGATCATGCAAAGGCAAGCTGTATGTGGAATAAGCCTAAAGAACTGACGAGTTACAATTATCCAGGTTATGAAATAGCCTGTGTGGGTACTGAAACGCTGAGTCCACTGGAAGCTCTTGAAAATTGGAAAACAAGCAAAGCCCACAATAATGTGATTATTAACGGAGATATTTGGGATTCAAAATGGGAAGCCATCGGTATAGGAATGTACAAGGGTTATGCAACGGTATGGTTCGGACATTATCCAGATCCTTAATTAAGAACTTCTCGGTTAATCAGTTCTAAATAATCCAATTTACGTCCTGTGAGTCGATGAATCAACTCTATTCTATTGTGATCATTCAATATCATTAGGTCTTCAATTACACCGTATGACTCCATGTAACTATTATAAAAGGAGTGAATTCTTCCTCTAGAAAGACTTTCTATGTATTTAATCACTTGCTTTTCTTGAACTTTATCGGGAGCATCGAGATCTATTGAATTTTCATTGAAATTTTCATACACGTATTCACTTAAATATTCTGCTGATTCCTTGAGTGATTGTTTCTTTATTTGAGTGGGTATGTACTCATTTCCAATATCCCGAACAAATAATTCATTAAACCCCATTAAATATTCACGGAAATTTTCATCATCGGTTAGTAGTTTCATCATATTTAGTTTTTACCAAAGCAACAAATTCAGAACGTAAACTTTTTACGGTGCTTTTAAAATGAGACCGTATTGTCTTCATATCTGAGGCTTAATTCTATCTTTAGTGCTGAAAATGAGTTTATGCCAATAAAGAATCTATTGAATCAAAGAAGCGCAGATCAATGTGAATTGTGTTCAGGTACCGAAGGTTTAGATGTACTGATTGTTTCTCCTCAAAGCGGAACGAGTGTGGATCATTGTATTAATAGCTGTCATACATGTAGGGCACAAATTAGTAATGCTGAAGAAATATATTTTAACCATTGGAGATGTTTGAATGAAAGTATGTGGAGTGAAGTGCCTGCTGTTCAAGTAGTGGCATGGAGAATGCTTAATCGTATAAAGGCAGAAGGCTGGCCTCAAGATTTATTGGATATGTTATTTCTAGAGGAGGAAACCTTGAATTGGGCCAAATCAGGTGAAAGTGAAGAACATTCAGCTGTGATTCATAAAGATTCTAACGGAGTAACCCTTATTCAAGGTGATTCTGTTGTGCTCATCAAAGACTTAAAAGTAAAAGGTGCTGGGTTTACCGCCAAGCGCGGAACGGCCGTGAGAAACATCTCACTTGTACATGACAATGCCGATCATATAGAAGGAAAGGTTAACGGTCAAAAGATCGTCATTTTAACCCAATACGTAAAAAAATAAGATTTACTTGATCGTGTATGTTGCTCCAATCACAATTCCGGCTGAAACAGCTTGTGTTGGTTGATGAGAGTCATATAAAAACGAAGAAGGAGGATTTTCCTCACTACCTAATGAATATCCATAACCATCAACTCCCATAAGATCACCAAAGCTATATTGAAGTCTGATTCCAATTAAGACGCCAATTGGAAAATCTTCACCCAAAGGAATTTTAGCACCAAAACCTAAAACGCCAGATAAATAGGAACCACTGTATTCTTCAGAAACATCTTTCTCATCTTCATATGTTCCAATAGGAGTTGTTCCAGATCTCGTATAGGTCGCTGATGAAATATTCGTAAGTTGAGGGCCAAACTCTATATATGAGCCACCCTGACTTTGAAATTTCAATAACAATGGAATCTGTAATGTCTTTAAGTTGATATTTGAGTTATATGTGTCGATAGTAGAATTTAGGATCGGTTCAGTAATTATTCCTTCATATGCACCATTATGTATGGCGTAATTAAATTCTATACCTAAGCCAATAATTCCTGCATAAACATTAGCAGCAACACCATAAGTCGAGCCCCATCCCATAGCATAGTCTTGGCTTGCACCAAGGTCAGAAATGTTTTTGTTCAACAACCAAGTCGAATTAGCCGAGCCTTTGGCTTGCACATCGATTGCAAACTGTGAAAAAGTTGTAGAAATGCCACATGAAAGGGCAATAATAAATAGGAGGGTTTTCATTTTAAGTTTTTTTTGTTCGATCAAAAATAAGGAAAACAAATCAAAATGTAAAAGAGAATTAATCCAATAAGGCTTTTATTTTTTGAGCTGAAAAAAGCTCGAATAGGTTTTATCTAGTCCACTTATTTTTAAAATGTAAAAATAAGTACCTTCATTTAGCTCATCTCCTGACCAAGAATTATCATATGATTCGGCATAGTGTACAAGGTTCCCCCATCGATTAAAAATATAAATCTCGTTTTCAGGATAAAATTCTAAGTATTGAAATTCAAGCTTATCATTAATGTTATCGTCATTTGGGGTAATAACATTGATGTTTTGCAGTTCTGCGGGCACGACCAACAGTGTTTCACAAATAAAGTCGTTACAGCCAGCCTCATCCATGATGTTAAGACAAATGTCATATGTACCAGGGATTGCAAATGAACCAAGATAAAGACTGTCAGATGACACTTCTGAGCCATCAAGGGTCCAATTCCAAGAATCAACAGGATTTACATATGTTGCTGAAATATCAGCGGCTTCAAAATCCAAATTAACAACCAATGGATTAGAGCTAAATTGAATTTCAGCTTGAGGATTTGGAACTACAGAAATATTGATTTCTGTGGTGTCTGAAAAACAATCGTCAAGGGAGGCATAGGTATAATAAGTTTGATCAATCGGGCTTTGAGTATTATTTTCTGCTATCAAAGAGATAGATCCAAAACCGTTTAAATTATTTCCATAATATTGAACATCACCACCTTCTAGACAGCTGCTTAATCCAATATCAATTGACTCCCCGCTACAATACACCTCTTGATAATCTGATTCTACATTTGTAGCAGGATCTATAGGCTTTGAATTGTTTGGAATATTTAAAATACTTTGCCCACAGGCATCTGTAATTACAGGAGGAGGAATATCTAAAGACGTGTAATTTTCATCACAATAAACAGGGCAATCAGGGATTGTTAAAGTAAAAACATTATTAGTGGCTCCAGCCCCACATCCTATGTTTTGCCCTATAGTAACTACTTCGGTTGTCCATGGGTGGGTAAAGGTATAAGGAGCAACGCCATATCGTGCATAGCCTGTCGCATTAAATGTACACGTGTTGGCGCAAATAGATGACGGTGAAACATAAAACTCATTTCCATAGACCTCTGGAGTTTTTCCATACACAACCACTCTAAAAGGCCAGTCAGTAATATCATCATAAAAAACATATGTTGTATTACACCCTGCCCCAAAATCCCCTCGAGCTAAATTCATCGTAACATAAACAGAAGTGTCATTGCAAGATTCAGGAAAGCAACATACCAAAGGGTTCTTTAAATCAAAACTATCTAAATACGCCGTTCCTGGTAAATCAGCAGTGGGGCCAGTAATGGTAAAGTTTTGAGATACAGAACAGGAAGTACTAAAGTTCATGACGCCATCACTCATTACAGCTGGTGAAAAGGGACTCGCATAAAAACTTGCTGTGATGAAAAACCCACTTACGGTAACTCCTGCGGGTATAGTAACTTGAATACTATCAGAATTGTAATTCGGTAAGAGACAGGACGGCATGTCACCACCGTTCCATTCAACAGCTGGGCCTGAGATTTCAGGATCGATGATTACAGGGTACATTCTTTGTGAATCGGAAAGCCAGCTATTTGGAATGTATGATTCAAGTTTTGTTCCTGTGTTGTCTTCAATAATTTTATAGGCCCCAAGAGTGTATTCTTTTTGTGCATCATAACAAAGTAATGGACGTATTTTAGCTACTTCATTTCCTTCTATATTCAGCACTGAAATACTGCCAAAAATTAATCCATTCTTTACAGACGACTTGTTTTTTATGGGGACTAATTGATAACCTTTTGGTAGATCTATCGATTCGGAAATAATGAAGTTTAGCTCATTAGCAGGCATATATTGGTTTAATCGATAGGCATATTTTATTTTGTTTTCAGAAAAAACGATTTGTTTGTCTACTCCCTCAAAATAGTTCTCAAAATAAGCGATGTTGTTTCTAAGTTCAAAAGAGGCATTAGCAATATTGCTATTGAGCTTAGTGGATTTACCAATCGTTAATTTTTGATGATTGTCTATGCTCAATGAAACACTGCCATCTTCATTTAAATATGTAGGATAGGGTTGCTGCTTTGCTATAAACCCAGTGCTGGTTTTGATTAATTTGGGATTGATTCTTTCTAGTAAACCATTTTTATAATAATGAATGGGCTTTGAAGCGTATTCCGCACGGATATCTCCTTTTGAATTTTTAAAAAAGGCAGATGTTAGGGTACGCTCTGTTTTAACTTCCGTCCAATCCTCTTTATATTCAACGATTTCTTGACTTTTCTCTACTTCTTGATTAGAAGAAAGATTGGCCTGAATGGACCAGGGTTGA
>CAJQPH010000007.1 GCA_905480165.1 uncultured Flavobacteriales bacterium | reverse complement strand
AATATTTTTAAATATTTTGGTGGTATGGATCGTACTAAAGTTGACCTCAACCTTTGAACGAATCATTGGAGCCACTGGAATTGCAATTCTTAAAAAGGTTTTTGGAATAATTCTTTTGGCAATAGCAATTAAGTTATTTAGTAGTAATGTGAGCGCACTTTTTTAATTAATGACTGACTAAGGTTTGATTACTTTTTCTCTGAAAATGTCTTTTTGGGTATGAATAACCATAATATATACTCCCCTGGGATATGGGAAATTAAACTCAATAGTTCTTTCTGATTGTTCCCAATCTGTACTTCTTAAGTTGGCCACATTTGAGCCACTAATATTAAAGAGCTCGATATATTCAATATTTGGATTTGTTATATTCAGTATAGCTCTATTGTTATTTATAAATGCCTTCAATTCTGTATCAATGGCTTCATATCCAACAGTTGACAAATTATCAATAAAAATGGTTTCTTCCTGAACACATCCATTAGCATCCATGGCGATAAGAGAATAGCTACCAGAATTTAAACCAGAAACATTATTTGAAATGGCATCTCCATTCAACAAAAAGGTAAAGGGCATGGTGCCACCAAAGGTATATATCGAAATACTGCCTGAAGAAGTATTTGTATACGGAGTAGTTTGAATTTCGAGGTAAAAGTCTTCCATCTCTGACACCAAAACACTTCCATAATAGACGCATCCATTTGTTGTAGTAATGGTATAATCATATACATCCGAAGGCAGGCTATCTATTTCAAATCCGACCTTTCCGTTTGACCAAACTACAGAATCAATTTGTGCAATATTTGCAAATATCAAACTGGCCGCACCTGAAAAATCATCATTACAATCAACATCAACAGCTGACTCTTGAAACAGCGGTATTTGTTCATTAATAATAACAATATCCTCTGAGCGATATAATGTGTCTCCCATTTCATTAAGAGCCTCAAAATAGTAGGTGCCAGGGCCCGTAATTACAAGTGTGGAATCATTGGTACCATCGCTCCAATGGTAATTATCATAACCCGAAAGAGTAATATGAAGACTATCTCCATTGCATAGAATCATTGGATCTGAAGATGAATTGATATTAAAGTCTACTGTTACATATTCTTCTTCATATATAATTATGGATTGATTGACAGTAACATTATACCGCTTTGCTGTAATTCCACTTGGAAACAAAATGGAAATGGAATCAATCACTGTGCTTGTGTCAACACCAAATATTTTGTGCTGTGAGCTTTGTGCAAATAAATTCTCTCCACAAAAAACAGTTTGAAGTTGGTTCACTCCATTGGCGTGAATTCTAATTTGTGCTCCAATTGCCATTCGGTTAGAAACAATGCCTACAGGAGTAATTTTTATGTAATTGTTTTGGTTGCCTTCATTCATTAAAAGATTTGGCAGGGTGTCCTTATTGAGAACGGCAATATCGTAATATCCATCATTGTTTAAATCTCCTTTAACGGGACAAAAGGAAAACGATTCAATATCTCCATCAATAGAGTCATTAATCAATGTGAAGGTTGAACCTTCCTCATTTCTGTACAAAGTTGAAGGGGTTGGTTGAATTTCTCCAAAGTTATTTCCCGTAGCTACGTAGATATCTTCGTAACCATCATTGTTATAATCTACCCAAAGTGCGCCCCAGCCAAAAATATCGGAATCTACATTTTTAGCGGATGCTTGGTCAATAAAATGAGTTCCATTTTGATTTTCAAATAGTTTGTAGCGAAATGGTCCCAAACCAGTTGCCGTAGAATCAACTCCGAAATCCGTGATAAAAATGTCTTGAAATCCGTCGTTGTTGTAATCTGAAATAGATGAGGTCATGGGGTTTTGATCCGGATTTAATACTCCTAATGAATCTGCAAGATCCATAAATGAACCGCCTTCATTTTTGTATAGGGCATCACTTCCTCCAATGCGGTCATTAATGACATGTAAATCAATTTCTTGATCGTTATTGTAATCAAACCAGACTCCCATAAAGGAGGACTGAATACCATTACCCAAATTGAAATTAAATGTTTTGTCTATAAAGGTTCCGTCTCCTTGATTTTCGTAATATTTATTTTGTGATGAATTGGGATCATAGCTACAAACGTATAAATCCAAGTCGTTGTCATGGTCAGTATCTGCGAAGCTAAAACCATAGGGGTTGGCTACGGTTGGGAATAAACCCGAAGAAACGGAAACATCTGTAAAATTGAAGTTCCCATCATTTTTATACAGTCTCAATTCATCCTCATCATAGGATATGAATAAATCTAAAGAACCGTTGTTGTCATAATCAACCCACAACATTTGCCTTACTGTACCATTTGCATAAATGTATGATCCAATGGGTGTGAGCACACCATTTACATTCTTATAAAATAAGATGGAATCATTGTGCATGGGGTAGGTCAAATCATCCCATCCGTCCTCGTCAAAATCAAAAAATGAAAGTCCAGTAGTATTGGACAGGGTAAATTCTTGATAAATATCAATATTGTGGTCGGTAATAACATCAATGAGCTTTTGTCCCTGAATAAGGTTAGTGAAAATTAAAAATATTATGGTGCAAAAAACTCTCATCATATTACAACAAATCTATACGTTTGATAATTGATGCTTATATAATATACTCCTGATGTTAAATGAATAGGAGTGGAGTACCAGTATTTTCCGATTTGATTGAATTTGACTTCCGTTACATTTTCTCCTCCACTATTCAATACCTTGATGTTTTTATACAATGCTTCCTCGATACTACCTGTAAAGCCAATAAAACCTCCAGATGAGATGATGTTTGGATAAAGTTGGATTGATTCCATTTCGTTTTCAAATCCAAGTGAACCAGGTATGGTTAAAACGGTATCAACCCCGTATGGCATCAATAGATTTCCAGCTTTATCTGTTCCATCAACAATGTTCATATCAAAATAATAAGGGTTTGCATCAGTATTGATGAGCTCATACGCCACATTTAAACTCGTTGTGTTCATCCATGCGTAATTTGTTTGAACAAGCTCAACTGGTGCCGTAATAAATGGATTATATTCAAAACTGATGATTTGATTTGTATCCATGTCTTCATCAAATGCTAAGGTCATGTCAATTTGATCTCCAATATTTAGAATATTTGAGCTTACATTGAAGCTTGTTATGGATGGGTTTTTGGTATCGATGGAAATAACGTCATTTTCGGTATATGTCATTTGTATATTGCCTGCGAAGTCATTTCCGAAAAGAACTTGAATGTCAATACTATCTGCCTCAATGTGATCATCTATAACATTGAAGAATGCCCTGAATGTGGAGTCTGTTGTATATGCACTTTCCGAAAAATTAAATTGTAAAGAACCAGACAAGTCATCCAAAGATTCATGTATGATTAATGGTGTTGTTGCTACATCCATTTTTTCATTAAACGAAACATCCACATAATAGGTACTGCTGCCAATGATACTGTCTGTAATCATTGTGGTTAGTGGCAGTGTGTACTCAACAGTAGGTTTTTTCAAATCACTATACAAGTGTGATGGTGTTAAGGTATCAGAAATGATATTTCCATTGATATCGTAAGCTTCTTCGCATATTACATCAAATTCAGTGAAGTCATTGGTGTCAAATAATATCCATAGCTCTGAATTGAGGGTTAAAGAATCTGTCCAATAAGTTGCAAAAGGATTCATTAAAATGCTTTCATGTAAAATATTTCCATCATATAAAGAAAGCTCTGGGATCACACTGGTATTCATCGATTCATCAAATTGAATCACGATATCTACCTGAGGATTGTTATTGAGATCATCAATGTTTATGATGGTATCAGAAAGCAAAATAATAGAAGTAGAGGGGTTTCTAGTATCTATGATACAAATATCGGATTGGATTGGATTTATTAACGGATTGCCATGTATGTCCTCTATATTTTCTATCAGCACATTTACATTGCTTACATTTTCATCAAAGTCCTGAATGTTAAAAGAAGAAACATATTCTTGTGTTGAGTTCCAGTTAGACTGATTTTCTGTAATAGAAGGATTCAAATAATCACCTCCTGAAAAAATAAAGCTAGGTACAAGAGTTACATTACAGGGTTCATCAAATTGAAGGTTAGTTTGATACCCCGATAATAGATTTTCATCTGACAATATAAAGGTATTTCCCTCGTATGACATAAGCTCAGGTTGCTTGGTGTCTATGACAAAATAATCTTCAAGATTAATTTCGGGTAAATGCATTCCATTTGCAG
>CAJQPH010000006.1 GCA_905480165.1 uncultured Flavobacteriales bacterium | reverse complement strand
CTTCTCTAGCTTCAAGTCCTGGAGTATGTCCATCTTTGGATTCTGTATTAGTTACCGTTTATCCAAATCTTCAAACTTCAATTAATACTGAAATTTGTCAAAATGAAAACTTTTTATTTGGTGGGCATTTCTATGATTCGTCTGGTGTTTACATCGATTCAAGTCAATCTATATATGGTTGTGATTCGGTAGCAACATTAACTCTTGATGTTCTACCCATTTTTTTTGATACCATTGATGTGTCCATATGTCAAAATGATAATTATGTGTTAGGCTCTCAGGTATTGTCAACGAGTGGTTTCTTTACGGAAGTTTTTCAAACAACAAATGGCTGCGATTCTTCAGTTTCTGTCAATTTAACGGTGCATTCATTACCTGTTCTTTTCTGTCCTGACACTCTTATCTGCATAGGTGATACTGCCGAGCTATTGCCTTTGGGCGCAGAATATTATAATTGGTTGCCGATGATCGGAAATGTTGATGCAAATGGAGTTTTAATTTGTTTTCCGAGCAACAATACAACACTACAGTTAAATGGTATTGATAGTAATTTTTGTGAATCCTCTATTGATGTAAACGTTTTGATTCAGGAATTGCCTAATATTCAAATAATTACTTCATCTTTTGAAATATGTATCGGAGACACTGTCCCGCTTACTGCGACAGGGGGCTCTAATTATTTATGGATTTCACCGGTATTCATAGAAAATAATATTCAACAGCAAACTCTTGAACCTGATAGCTCTATTAGCATTTACTTAAGTGGATTTGATGACTTGGGATGTGAGAATAATGATTCTATCAGTATTGTTGTTTATGAACTTCCCAACTTACTTGTGACCCCGTCCCAAAGTATTTGTTTAGGAGAGTCGGCAATTATATCTGTTTCCGGAGCTCAGTCTTACAACTGGTCTCCTTTAGGCATTGGGAACGAATATGAATTTTCTCCAAATGAATCTGTTGATATTTGGATTACAGGAACAGATGCAAACGCCTGTTCTGATTCTATTCAAACATCGGTTATTGTTTATCCAAATCCAGATGCTGGATTAACTGCAAGCCCTTTGTTAACCACAAGCGATATTCCACATATTACTTTTCAAAACACAAGCTCTGGGGCAAATTCATATATACTTAACACGGGAGATGGTTCATTTTATGACTTTTTTAGTGGTCAAATTGATCATTCTTATCCTTATACTGAAGGTAATTATTTGGTTCATCTGTATGTTGAAAATGAATTTGGTTGTACAGATTCCGCACAGGTTTTAATTCAGATTAAGGGAGAGGAGATTTATTATGTCCCAAACACTTTTACCCCAGATGGAGACGAGCACAACAACACATTTCACCCTGTATTTACAAGCGGTTATGATCCTAATCAATTTGAAATGATCATTTACAATCGATGGGGAGAGGAACTTTTTAATGGTTCTAATTCTCATGAATATTGGGACGGCACATATAATGGAAATAATTGCCCTGAAGGAACTTACGTCTGGAGAATTAATTATGTTGTTCCTGAAACCAACGAGTCTAAAATGATATCAGGACATCTAAACTTGATTCGCTAGGTCTTTTTTAGCATCATTCATAAATTGATGAAATACTTTTTCAATTTTAACACGGTGTTTGGAATAAACAAGAGGCGCTTCGGGTAATTTATTTTTGAATGATATTCGTTTTGAAACACCTAGACAAACTCGTTGTAAACCATAAAGGCTAGGGTAGTGGTTGATCCACTTATGCTCTCTCAACCTTTCTAAAAATGATCGAAACTCTGTGCTTAATTCAACTTCGTATTTCGCTCGATGCAAATAAAATTCATCTAAAAAAACTTCAAACGGTTTATTGTGATAGCGATTCCAATGAATGGCCAACAAATGATCGAAATATAAATCGATTGCTACACCTGCTACTTTTGGAAGTTCTTTGTAAAGTTCAAGCCTTAATTCTTTTACTAAATAATGATTGTCAATATAGAAGTCTATCTTCCGATGTAAAAGAACCCCTTGCTGAATTTTTGAAGAATAATTAAGATATTTATTTCCTTTCACAGAATCTCCAAAAAGATTTGCAATCATTAAGTCTAAATCATTATTTGAAAAATATAGATGACCGAGGAAATTCATTTCTTTCCCCCAAGATTTTTTTTAATATTCATCTTCATTGAAGAGAAAGTCTTCTCTTGATGGATAATCAGGCCAAATTTCTTCGATATTCTCATAAATCTCTCCCTCATCTTCAAGGTCCTGAAGGTTTTCTGCAACCTCCATAGGTGCACCTGTACGGATTGCGAAATCAATAAGTTCATCCTTTGAGGCCGGCCATGGCGCATCTTCAAGATAAGAGGCTAATTCTAAAGTCCAATACATGGGTACAACATTATTTGATTATTCGGCAAAAGTATACTTTATTTCAAATAATCCAAATAAAAAACAGAATTTGTTCTGTTTTTTATTATTTACTACAATTTTGGGTTCCAAGGTGTTTCCTTTACATTCAATTCCTGAGCCATACTTCTTCCCAAAGTAAATAAGTAATCGCTTAGTCTATTAAAATAAGCCAGAATAATAGGATCTACTTCTGTATGTTCCGATAGGGTTACTATACAGCGTTCTGCTCGTCTACAAATCGTTCTTGTAATATGACAATAAGATACTGTTTGATGACCACCAGGAAGGACGAATGATTTCATTTCGGGAAGTGTGGTATCCATTTCATCGATCCATTTCTCTAAGTCAATAATGTCGTTTTTTTCAATCATTGGGATTTTCATTGAAGATCCTGAATCTGAAACTGCCAATAATGACCCCGCTGTAAATAATCGATCCTGAATTTCAATTAATTGAGATGAGTATTTTGTATTGCCAATAGAATCTCTTAGCATACCGACGAACGCATTAAGTTCATCAACCGTTCCGTAGGCGTTTATTTTTGAATCATTTTTGGATACGCGAGTTCCTCCAATAAGACCTGTTTTGCCTTCGTCTCCTTTCTTCGTGTAAATTTTCATAATTAAACTTTTTCTAGGGCCTGATTGATATCCCAAATTAGGTCCTCGTGATTTTCAACTCCAACCGAAATCCTAACTAGTTTTTCAGTTATCGATAATTCTTCTCTGTGATTTGGCTCAACACCAGCATGAGTCATGGTTGCGGGATGTTCAACCAAGGATTCTGTACCTCCTAGACTCACTGCCAACTTTATTAGTTTTAGGGAGTCAATAAATTTAAAAGCTTCTTTTTCTCCACCAACAATATCAAAAGAGAGCATAGCTCCAGGGGAGTCATATTGTTTTTGGTAAATTTCATATTCTTTGGTATTTTCTTTAATTAAACCAAGATAATAGACCTTTTCAACTTTTTTATGGTTATCTAAAAATGCCGCTACCTGTTGTGCGTTTCTTGCTTGTTGTTCCATGCGTATTTTAAGCGTTTCCAAACTACGCATAAGCAACCATCCCGTATGAGGGGCGGCCATATTTCCAAGAAAAGTTCGTAAAACTTTTATCCTGCTTATTACTTCATTTGATCCACAACATGCTCCTGCAATTACATCACTATGCCCACCAATATATTTAGTGGCTGAATACAATACAGAATCGGCACCATGTTCGAGTGGGTGTTGCCATAATGGTCCCATGTAGGTGTTGTCAACAGCCAAATGAACCTTAGTGTCCATAGTAGAGTAGAGGTCTGCGATTGACTTACACATTTCGATATCGATTAGTGCATTAGTCGGATTTGCAGGAGTTTCAATAAAGATCATTGAAAGCTTATTCGCGAGACCTGAGTTTTTCAAGCGTTTTAAAATGTCTTCTTTCGAATCATTAGGTGTGAACGAAATGGTATGTACACCTATCTTATTTAAAAAATCATTTATAAAATGATCTGTCCCACCATAAACTGGAGAACTGTAGAGCAATACATCGCCTGGTTTAAGGAATTCCAATAATACAGTAGAGATTGCGGCCATACCACTTTCAAATACTGCACAGTCGTCAGCCTTGTCCCACAACTTTAATCTTGTTTCAAGGATTTCAAGATCTGGATTGTTTATTCGACTATAGATGAGTCCAACCTCCTCAGTACTTTCTTTTTCCCTTAAGCCATATGCAACCTCGAAAAAAGCTTTGCCCTCCTGAGCGTTCTTAAAAACAAATGTAGAAGTTTGAAAAATGGGCGATTTAATTGAACCTTCTGACAATTCGGGTTTGAAGCCATACGACATCATTAGGCTTTCAGGTTTCATTTTGTGGTCTTTGCTCATAAAATAATTTTTAGTGAATTTGAATCGAGATTTTTGAGCTTTATTATTTTGTGAATAACATCATCTACCAATTTATCTGGGCATGACGCACCAGATGTAATAGCAATGTTTATTTTCTTTTTAGCGGGTAGAAAATCAAGGTTTAGATTTCTTTTTTTATTGTGAATATCATAAGAATAGATTTGGTCATGATCTATGATTTCTTGTTCATTTTTTATGTAATAGGTGTTAAATCTTTCATCTAGTAACTCAACTAAGTGTGTTGTATTGGAGCTGTTATACCCTCCAACAACTATGGCAAGATCAATAGATTCTTTCAAAAGTCCATAGGTAGCTGATTGATTGTCATTTGTAGCGTAACACAAAGTGTCTCTCGTATCTGCCATGTGATCTTTAATTGTAGTTTCTCCATAAACTTCAATCATTACCTTTCTTAAAAAATCCGTTATTTCTTGAGTTTCAGTAGCGAGCATCGTAGTTTGATTAACAACACCAATTTTCTTTAGATCTGTTTCAGGGTTAAAGTCTTTGGTGTGCTTTTCCTTAAAGAAAGAATAAAATTCTTCAATTTTTCTCTTGCCAGATATTATTTCACCCAAAAATTTGGCTTCATAAATATCCTTGATAATTAATGAGGGAGCATTTTGTGAGCTATGAGAAAATGTAGCTCTTGTTTCCTCGTGATTTGCTTTTCCGTGGATAATTATTGAATGCGAATTTTCGCTCAATTTTGCGGATCTATTCCATACTTTTTCCACAAATGGACAGGTTGTATTATAAGTATCAATTTCTATTCCTTTTCCTTTCAATAACTTTTCAATTTCGACTGTAGTTCCGAAGGCTGGAATGATTACAATATCATCAGGTGTTAATTCATCAAATGGAATGAGCTGTTTACCATAAGTGTCCTGTAGGAATTTAAGTCCATGTGATTCTAAATCCTCATTTACATCAGGATTGTGAATCATTTGACTCAGTAAGAAAATACGTTTGTCAGGATGCTCTTTAATGGCCTTGTAGCTCTTTTCTATGGCATTCTCAACACCATAACAAAAACCAAAGTGTCTAGCAATATAAAAAGTCAGATCACCGACCTTTACCTGTGTTGGTGTAAAGTCTTTTTTTCTTGGGTCTTCAAGCTTTCTTTTATTCTTAATCTCTCCTATGAGTGAAGAACGGTAAAATGGCGGAACGTCGAATTGTTTCATCTGCTTTAAAACAGTTTATTAAAAGCTATTGTTCGTATAAAAGCGCAAAGTTAGAAAAGCTTTTTGTTTAACAGGAAATAAATTCAAAATGAAAAAAGCCCCGAAGGGCTTTTGTACTTAAATGTTGATTCTTTTCGATTTATCGTATTTGATTCTAAAGTCGAAATCAAATGTCTTTGATTCCTTCGGTTTTAGGGTGAGATTCCATTCTATCAATCCCGATCGTTCTTTTCTTTTTGCTTTTCCGATATTTATTTTGTCAATCTCAATATCTGTATTTGTAGTAATCGGAATTTGATCTTGTATGACTAGTTCTATGCTACTTGACTTTAAATTTTTCACTTCAATGGTGTAGGCAAGCAATTTCTCTATTTTATCTCCGATTACTTTTTCTTTACATTTCGAAGAAAGTAATCTTCGTTTGATTTGAATATTAGGGTCTTTCCCTAGTGATAGGTGTAGGGTGTCATTCATGTTCGTTGGGTCAATATAAGTTTCTCCAATATATGAGCCATCAAAAAAGATATTTGCTTTTGATGGTATGAGCTGTAATTCGTCCACTTTCAGCATTTGTGCGACTAAGTAAACGTTTTGATCCATTTTTGGTACACTGTAGTATTTGAAATTCGTTTGTAATTCTGAATTCTGAACAAGAACCATGTGTTTTTGACCATTTGAGGTAATATTGTAGGGAAGGTCAATTTTAAATTCAGCTGAGATTAATTGCTGTACAACGTTTGTAAATTGATTCGCACTTAAGGCAGGTTCTTCTTCTGCCACGTCGTCCATGTAAAACCCTCTATTGTAAGCTGCTTCTGTGGGTGAGCTATTTAGGTTATACACGGCCTTATTGCTGTTTTGTATTTTTGCATTATTGTACTCTTGTTTGTGTTGAATGTAGCTAAGGTACCATGGGTTCAATTCAGGCTTTGTCTTATTCGCATAAGGGTTATTTGTGGATATATTTAGTTTTATTTTTTTCCAATCTAATCCTGTGTTCTGATAAACTTCAGCTTTATAATTCATAAATATTTTTCCTTGACTTGATTCACTACGGATATCATATAATGGACTCCATCCTGCTCCGGATGCCAAATAGGAAAATGAGATATTACCTGATGTAGAAGAGTTCGCTGATAGTGTTATGGTGATTCTTGGTATGGGTTGGTTATTTGGATTTTGGTTTCCAATACTGCTCAAATGATTTTTCAATCGATTCAATCGTTCATTCATTTTCTTATCAACTTGCTGTTTTTTGTTTTTGACCTTGCGAAGCTCACTAAGCTTTTTATTTAGTTGAATCATTTTTTGTGTGTACAATTCTAGTGCTTCTTTTAATAACATGATGGAGTCATTTACTTTTCCTTGACTTTTCATTACGCCATTGTTTTTCAATATGTTTTTGGCCTGATTGTATACATTGATTTCATCTTGTATATCGTTAAGGTCATATGACAAGTAAAGGATGGAGTCTTTTAATTTTAAGATTTGCAACCTCACCTTTTTTACCTCGCCAGCTGTTTCTTGTTGGGTGAGTTTAGGGTAAAACAAGCTATATTTACTATCGAGAATAACAACTTTTCCTGTAGCGCTGACTTGAATGGTTTTTGGATCAATATTGCCACTGACACCTTCAATTACAATTTCATTTATCCCTGTTGTAGCAGTGTAATAAACTTTAGATCGCAACTGAACACCATTTGTGTATACTGTTGCTTCAGTAAGTGAAGCTTTTCTGATTTTTTTGTCATCTGCAAATAAACCTTTAGATGCCAAGAGCATCAGAATTAAAAAGATTGAATTTTTCATGTTATATATTTTTTAGGGGCATACACCTTCAAAATGGTTTGGTTCATTTGCTTGAACTTTTCAAAGGATTTATTGTTTAACTACCATGTCAGAAGTTGTTGTTTCAGTAAAGAATTTAAAAAAGTCGTTTAAGGATTTTAAAGCACTTAAAGATGTTTCTTTTTCTGTTTATAAAAATGATGTTTTTGGCTTTTTAGGCCCCAATGGGGCAGGGAAGAGTACCTCCCTGAGGTGTATGTTGTCGTTAATTGATTCAGATGATGGCCAAATAGAAATATTTGGAAAATCATTACGTAAAAATAGATTTGATGTGCTTTCTAACATTGGTTCGATTATAGAAAAACCAGATTTTTACAAATATCTATCGGCATTTAAAAACCTTGAGATAATGGCCCGAATATCAGGTCGACAGGTTTCTAAATCCGAAATTGAAGACATTATTCATTTTGTAGGTCTTAAGGGAAGAGAGTATTCCAAATTCAAAACCTTTTCTCATGGCATGAAACAACGTTTGGGGATTGCCCAAGCATTGATGCATAACCCTGACCTTATCATATTAGACGAGCCAACAACAGGATTAGATCCTCAAGGAATAGTAGATATTAGAGAGCTTATTCTGAAGCTAAGTAAAGAGCAAGGAAAAACGGTTATTTTATCCTCGCACCAGCTTTCCGAAATAGAAATGATCGCGAATAGAATGGTGATTATCAACAGAGGAAAGTCTATTATTGAAGGTGATGTAAGCGAACTATTGAATAGCAGTCAAATGATGGTGAAGTTTTCATGTGAAGAACCAGAACGTTTCTGTGATGTTATTTCAAATGAATTTTCCAACATTTCTGAGTTTAACGTGACTGACTCTGAAATTGAATTTGAGATTAATCGAGAAGATATTTCAGAAATAAACGCTTTTATGGTGCACCAGAAAATAAAAATATCTGGTATCGAACAGAAAAGAAAGCTTGAAGATTATTTTATAAAAATGATACAAAACGAAGATTAGTGCTTTTAAAAAACACATATAACGAATTAATAAAAATATTGGCAAAGCCAAGAAGCTACATTGGTTTTATTGCTTTAACTGTATTAATTGGTGTCATACTTTTGGCCATGAAAGCGGATGGCGAAAGCTTTATATCTTTTGTCACTTCTTCATTTGAGCAGACACTGAGTTTTAATGGTTTGATTTTAAATGGCAACCTAATTGCTTTTATCATTCTGCAAATGTTAATCATACACGTACCTTTATTAGTCGCTTTAGTAACAGGCGACTTGGTTTCTGGAGAAGCTGCCATGGGTACACTTCGTATGATGGGTACAAAGCCAATTAGTAGAAATAGTTTTTTATTATCGAAATTTTTTGCCGGGGCGATTTATACATTCTTTCTCACTGTGTGGTTGGCTTTTTTATCTCTAATTATAGGTCAATACATGTTTGGTACGGGAGATTTAATTGTTTTGAATAGTGATGGCCTTGTGATTATCCCTGAGAACGATATTATGTGGCGTTATGGACTGGCATTTTGCCTGGCTTATTTATCTCTACTTTCAATAGCCACAATGTCAATCTGTTTTTCTGTGTTTTCTGACAACTCAATAGGTCCAATTGTGAGCACAATGGCAGTTATTATTTTGTTTACAATAATTGGTTCTCTTGATGTTCCTACCTTTGATCATGTTCAACCGTTTTTAATAACAACCCACATGGCTTCTTGGCGCAGTCTTTTTGAAATGCCGGTCCCATATGATGCCATAATCTATAGTATATTAATACTTGTTTTTCACATCGTTGGATTCACCGCATTGGCATTATGGTGGTTCAATAAAAAAGACATAAACACATAATATGAAATATATACTCATTTTAGTAATTGGTTTATTTAGTGGTACGATTCAGGCACAAGATTCGGGAAATGATTTATTGAATAGGGTGGTAGATAAAACCAATTTGGTTAATGACTATTCTGCGTCCGTAATTATAACGCCAGACGTTCCTATGATTAAGTCTATGCCAGTAAAAGCCAAGATATACTACAAGAAAAAAGACAAATTCAAGGTTGTATCCAAAAGTATTGCCATACTTCCAAAACAAGGATTTACAGATGTAAATGTATTTCTTTCAGATCCTAAAAAATATATGGTCGTTGAAGCGGGGGAAAAGCGGATTGGGACTGTTCAAACCAAATTATTGACAGTTATCGCAAATGAAAGCTCAAGTGAAATCATTTTGGCTAAACTTTGGGTAGACCCTGATAAAGCTGTTGTTTTAGCATCCGAGGTTACTACCAGAAGTGCTGGTACCGTAAAGATTGAGTACATCTATTCAAACCAAATTAGATTTGGTCTTCCTTCACAAATAAAATTCATTGTGAATGTAAAAGAGTTTAAGATGCCAAAAAGCTTTTCTAGCAATCCTCATAAATCCAGTACGGCAAAAAAAAATAAAAGAAAAGTAGGTACTATTGTTCTTGATATTACCAATTACATAGTGAACAAGGGAGTTTCTGATTCTATATTTCAAAACTAAGAAATAATCACGCCTAAGATTTTCTCGCAATTTTAATGGATTGATTACATTTGTTTCTCAAAACGAAATATGAAATTACTTGAGAATAAAATTGTTATAATCACGGGTGCATCAAGAGGTATTGGTAGATCTATAGCGGAAGAATGCGTTCAGCAAGGCGCTACAGTTATATTTACATACCTGTCTTCAAAAGAAAAAGCAGAAGCTTTAGAGAAAGAGCTAGGTGCCAATGGAGGAAAAGCAAAAGGGTTTAGGTCTGATGCTTCAAAATTTGATGAAGCACAAAAACTTGTAGATGATGTTGTGGCCGAATATGGCACTATTGATGTACTCGTTAATAATGCGGGTATTACAAGAGATACCTTACTAATGAGAATGTCTGAAGATCAATGGGATGAGGTAATAAACACCAATTTAAAGTCAGCATTTAACTTAACCAAAGCGGTTCAGAGACCAATGCTTAAAGCAAGAAAAGGTTCGATCGTTAATATGTCATCTGTTGTGGGTGTTAAAGGAAACGCAGGTCAGGCAAATTATGCCGCTTCTAAAGCAGGGTTGATTGGTTTCACAAAATCGGTGGCTGCAGAATTGGGGTCACGAAATATTAGATGCAACGCTATTGCACCTGGGTTCATTGAAACAGAAATGACTGAAGCCTTAGATCAAAAAGTGGTTGAGGAATGGAGAAACGGGATTCCTCTTAAAAGAGGAGGTAGTCCGATTGATGTTGCTAATGCTACAGTGTTTTTAGCTTCAGACATGTCTGCATATGTTACTGGTCAGACGCTTCATGTTTGTGGAGGAATGTTAATGTAATCAGATGAATATACGTCCAAGGAGAAATAGAAAAAATGCGGCCATACGAGATATGGTTCAAGAAACCCATTTGGGGGTAGAGCACCTGATATATCCTGTTTTTTTAAAAGACGGGAAAAACATTAAAGAGGAAATTCCTTCTCTCCCTAACATTCATAGATGGTCAATAGACCTTTTATTATCTGAAATTGAAGATTGCTTAAAGCTAGGCATAAAGATATTTGATATCTTTCCTGCAGTCGATGATCAGCTAAAGGACAAAACCGCCACACTGAGCTACAACCCAGACAATTTCTATTTAAATGCCATTCGTGAAATAAAGAACAGGTTTCCAGAAGCTGTTTTGATGAGTGATGTCGCATTGGATCCCTATTCATCTGATGGTCATGATGGTTTAGTAGAAAACGGTAAAATAGTGAATGATAAAACCTTGCCGATTCTGGCTAAAATGTCAGTAGCACAAGCGGAAGCGGGTATAGATATTATTGGTCCTTCTGACATGATGGATGGACGCGTTGGTGTCATTAGAGCAGCATTAGATGAACATGGGTTTTCAGAAACGAGTATCATGTCTTATACGGCAAAATATGCGAGTTCATTTTATGGGCCTTTTCGTGACGCATTAAACTCCACGCCAAAGTCTGGTGATAAAAAAACCTATCAAATGAATCCAGCCAATAAAATGGAAGCCATAATTGAGGCTGGTCTTGATATTGAGGAAGGTGCAGATATGATTATGGTAAAACCAGCTTTGTGTTATTTAGATGTGATTCACCTGCTTAAAGAGCATTACCCAACACCTGTAACTGCATACAATGTAAGTGGGGAATACGCGATGGTTCATGCCGCTTCAAAAAATGGTTGGCTTGATTACAATGCTGCAGTATATGAAATGTTATTGTCCATTAGAAGGGCGGGAGCAGAGGGTATCCTCACTTATTTTGCGAAAGATTTCGCACAAATGATCAGAAGCTGATTCTATGGAAACCCACTATATAAATAACCAATATTATACGCTAGAAGATTTTGAAAATGTTCTTTCTTCTGCATGTAGAATTGAGTTAGGTAAAAATGCAAGGGAGGCTGTTCTGAAGTGTTATAATTACCTTCATGAGAAGCTTGATTCTGAAAGCAATATCATTTATGGAATTAATACGGGTTTTGGATCATTGTGCAATACAGTTATTGGCAATCACGAACTGGAACAACTTCAATTGAATTTGGTGCGTTCACATGCATGCGGTATAGGCGCTGTAGTATCTGAAGATATCACCAAACGTATTTTACTATTAAAAGCCATTGGGCTTTCTAAGGGGCATTCGGGTGTTCAAATTGAAACCATAGAGCAGATTTTGTTTCTTTATAATGAAAATATTTTACCCGTAATTTACGAACAAGGAAGTCTAGGTGCTTCTGGAGATTTGGCACCGTTGGCGCACATGTCACTTTCATTAATAGGTGAAGGAGAGGTGATGTATAAAGGGAACCGAAGACCAACATCAGAGGTGTTTAGAGAGTTGAGCAGAAATCCGGTTTCACTTCAGGCCAAAGAAGGGTTAGCGCTTTTAAATGGCACGCAATTTATGTCTGCGTTTTTATCTTATTCAGTTGCTGCAGGAATGGATATTCTTGACTCAGCTAATAACATCGCCTCAATTTCTTTGGATGCATTAGGTGGTTTGATGGCGCCGTTTAAGAGCAATGTCAACTTATTGAGAAAACAGAAAGGACAAATCAAAGTTGCAGAATACATTTCGGAAAGATTAAAGGACAGCGAGTTGTTTAAGATGAAAAAGGAACATGTTCAAGATCCATATTCTTTAAGATGCATTCCTCAAATACACGGAGCTAGTCTTGATGCTCTTGAGTATTGTAAAAGTATTGTTGAAAATGAAATGAATGCGGTTACTGATAATCCAACCATTTTTCCTGATTCTGATGAGATCATTTCAGCAGGTAATTTTCATGGACAACCATTGGCGCTTTCTTTGGATTTTTTGGCTATTGCTTTATCTGAATTGGGAAGTAATTCTGAAAGAAGAACCTACAAGCTTATTTCAGGAGAGAAAGGCTTGCCTGCTTTTTTAGTTAAGAACCCGGGTTTAAATTCTGGTCTTATGATTGCACAGTATTCTTGCGCATCTCTTGTGAGTCAAAATAAACAGTTGTGTACACCCGCTTCCGTAGATACCATCGATTCTAGTAATGGACAAGAAGATCATGTGAGCATGGGTGCAAATGCAGGAACAAAGTTATTCAGGGTTATTCAAAATGTTAAAAATATATTGGGGATAGAGCTACTTTGCGCCTCTCAAGCCATAGAGTTTAGAAGACCATCTAAAACGTCGTCAAAAAACGAAATACTTCTTTCAGATTATCGAAAAATAGTGTCTTTTATTGAAGAGGACAGAATCATTTCCGAAGACATTAAGAAATCTAAAGATTATTTATTTAAATAAATCAAAAATGACAGAAGAGCGGAAAGAAAATAAACGTCCGACAGGCTTATGGGTATTGTTTGTATTGACATCAATCTCAACTTCCTTGGGTATTTTGCAGTCCTTCACAAATATTTTGAATGGCGCGCCCAATGCAAGTCAAATAAAAAAAATGAAATTGGAGATGGCAAAAACCATGAAAGCGGCAAAAGAATTGGATTCTTCTTTTTTAATAGAATTAATTGAAAAGATGGAAAAAATCACAGCGTCTACAATTGAGAACTTTGTGTTCTTTAACTCAATTTCTTTGTTGTTTTATGCGCTTGGATTAGCCGCGGCTATTTATATGTTTAGAGGTTTGAAAATAGGGTTTCACATGTATATCATATACTCTTTTTTGACCTTGATTCAATACTATTTCATCATTAATCCATCTGAAGTGCCAGTCATGCTACTTGTAGCAAATGGAATGGTTTCATTGTTGTTTATATTCTTGTATTCAAGATATTTAAATTGGATGCAACCTACAAGCTCTGAATTAGAAGATTAAAAAATCTTACCTGGATTCATTATTCCTTTTGGGTCAAACACTTGTTTTATATCACGCATAATCTGAAGAGTGATGTTTGGGAAAGCAATGTCCATGTATGGTTTTTGAACCAGTCCTATTCCGTGCTCTCCAGAAAGAGTTCCTCCAAGCTTCACAACTTCTGAGAACAATTCTCTGATGGCTTTAGGTAATTCATTTTCCCATTGGTCATCAGTTAAATCTCCTTTAATAATGTTGACATGTAAATTGCCATCACCTGCATGCCCATAACAAATGGATTTGAATCCATATGCATTGCCTATACTTTTTATTTTGTTTAATAGCTTAGGGAGCTCGAATCTAGGAACTACCGTGTCTTCCTCTTTGTATGTTGATTGTGCCTTTACAGCCTCTCCAACCTTTCTTCTCAGGCTCCACAAGGTGTTTTTTTGAGCTGCAGAATCAGCAAATAAGATTTCATCTGTTTCAAAGTCTTCAATGACATTAATGATTCCTTCGCATTCTTTCATGAGTTGTTCAGAATCAAATCCGTCAACCTCTATCAAAAGGTGTGCTGCATGATTGTCTGCTACATGAATGGAGGTGTCATTGGTGAATTTTTGTGTCCAAATTAAAGCGTCTCTTTCCATAAACTCCAAACCACTTGGCGTAATTCCTGCTCTAAAAATGGCTGCAACTGCTTCACATGCCTTTTCAGCGTTAAAAAACGGAACCAGCATAAGCAGGTCATTTGTTGGATGAGGAATCAGCTTTAACACTATTTTGGTAACCATGCCCAATGTGCCTTCTGATCCAACAATGAGTTGTGTTAAATTGTAGCCTGTGGCATTCTTTAAAACATTCGCCCCTGTCCATATAATTTCGCCATTAGGAAGTACGAGTTCAAGGTTCAGTACGTAATCTGCAGTAACTCCATATTTAACCGCTTTAGGGCCTCCAGAGTTTTCCGCAATGTTTCCGCCTATAAAACATGACCCCTTACTTGCAGGATCTGGAGGATAAAATAATCCTTTAGCTTTTACAGCATCTTGTAAAACCTCTGTAATTACTCCTGGTTCAGTAAGCACTTGATGGTTTTTTTCATCTATTTCAATTATTCTATTCAGCTTTTCCGATGAGAGAAGAACTCCTCCAAAAATGGGTAAACTTCCGCCGCTTAATCCTGTTCTTGCTCCTGCAGGAGTTACTGGAATTCCGTTTTCGTAGCAATATTTTAATGTTTTGGAAATTTCTCTGGTGCTTATGGGTATCACAACGACTGCTGGATAGTATATTAAATCTTCAGTTTCGTCTTGCGCATAATTTGACATGAATTCCTTGTCAGTGATCATTCGATCTCCGTATAGCGTTTCAAAAAATGAAACATCTTGGTCTGAGAGTTTAGTGTACTTTTTCATAGCTAAATACCAATTTCAAAAGTAACAATATACATAGATTTGATCAGTCTATTCATTGAAAATATTACTTTTATGTCAAAACATTTTTATGAGTAAGCAAACTTTTATTGTTGACGGAATTAGAACGGCAATTGGTAACTTTGGAGGTGCTTTAGCACCAGTTAGAACAGACGATCTTGCTGCTTTTGCAATTAAGAGTTTAATGGGGCGACATCCAGATTTTGATTTTGGTGAGATAGAAGATGTGCTCATGGGATGTGCAAACCAGGCAGGAGAGGACAATAGGAATATTGCTCGTATGGCAAGTTTACTTGCGGGATTACCTGTTTCGGCAGGAGGG
>CAJQPH010000005.1 GCA_905480165.1 uncultured Flavobacteriales bacterium | reverse complement strand
TTTTCTACAACAACATTGATGTGATTGGTTCGTTCTGCTGCAATATTTTCAAATAGTGTCGCCTTGTTTTCAGTAAGTAGTTCTATTAATTCACTTAATACAATTTCGTCGATATTCATTCTTGCTTTTTTGTCAAGGTTTCCTGTTTTAATCAATCCATTTAAAACCAACGCTTGTTATTCTTGAGGTCGGTTCACCATCAATAAACTCTGATCGAATTAAGCCCTGGGACATTTTACTTTCCAAAACTTCATTAATCCTTTTGATGAAAGCACAAGGCACGTTCAACTGATGCAGTTTGTTTGTGACCTGGGCGGAGTCCATTTGCTCCACTTTTTGTTGAATCAATGTTTCGAGTTTTTCTCTGTTCTCGACCCTCAATTGGTTGGTTGCAAAATGAGGATCTTCCGTGATATCTAGTTTAAGAGTGGTACAGAGGTCAATGAAATGCCTGTTACTACCTATGGCAAATGTAATTTGTTTATCGTCTTTTGTTTTAAAGATTTCGCCGTATGGGGCTATGTTGGGATGCAAATTGCCTAGTCTTTCAGGTGAGTTTTTTGTCATTAAGTAATTGCTTGCCTGATTTGTTAAGCTGCAAACCGCAGCATCATAGAGTGAGACATGGACTGTTTTCGCTTCTCCTTCTGTATGTCTGTGCAGTAATGCTAAAAGAATTGCCTCTTTGAGCTGATGGGCCGCAAGAACATCAATCAAAGCCACTGGCATTTTTAATGGTCCTGAATTTTTCTCACCATTGATAGACATAAAACCGCTTTCTGCCTGAAGAATTAAATCATAAGCAACACGATCGCTATCTAATCCAAACCCAGTAATCTTAGCGATAATGAGGTTTGGATTCACCTTTCTCAATATGGTATCTGTGATGCTCAATTTAACATCATCACCTTTTTTAAAATTTGAGATAAGAATGTCTGCTAATTTTACCTTTTCAATCAATTCTTGATGGTCCTTTTCATTTGAAAGATCCAATTTCAGATAGTTCTTTTTGTAATTAATACTTGAAAAATACGCTGAGGTTTTATTCGTTGATTCTTCTGCTTCTTGTTTCCATGAACGGGTAACATCCGGAAGTCTAGGGTGTTCTATTTTAGTCACTTTTGCACCCAGTTCTGCTAAAAAAGTACCTACTGACGGTCCAGCAAGTACAGTGGAAAGGTCAATAACATTAATCTGATTTAGATTCATTAATTAAATGGGCTTTGTGTTAGGCAAATGTAAAGAATAAGAATCATTAAATGTGATTGCTATTTTCGGTCATTTTCGTTTTTACGATTGGTTTTTTTTAACAATGCCGTTATGAGTCCTTGATTCTTCACTCAAATTCTTTAAATTCGCATTTCAACGAAAAAAAGAATAATGGTATTTGATATTGAAATGATTAAAGAGGTGTACGCGAGGTACCCGGAGCGAATTGCAGCAGCAAGAAAAGCAGTTGGTAAGCCATTAACACTAGCGGAAAAAATTCTATACGCTCATTTGTGGGATGGTAGCGCCAATACGGCTCACGAAAGAGGAAAATCTTACGTTGACTTTGCACCAGATCGAATTGCTTGTCAGGATGCCACTGCACAAATGGCTTTGTTACAATTTATGCAGGCGGGAAAAGCAAAAGTTGCTGTTCCTACAACCGTTCATTGTGATCATTTGATTCAAGCAAAAGTTGGTGCTGATAATGATTTGCAAAATGCCATCAATCAATCTTCTGAGGTTTTTAACTTTTTAGATTCAGTATCAAATAAATATGGGATAGGTTTTTGGAAACCAGGAGCAGGAATCATTCATCAAGTGGTTTTAGAGAATTATGCTTTTCCAGGAGGAATGATGATTGGAACAGATTCTCATACGGTTAATGCTGGAGGTCTGGGTATGGTTGCCATTGGAGTAGGTGGGGCTGATGCCGTTGATGTAATGGCAGGAATGGCGTGGGAATTAAAGTTTCCGAAGCTAATAGGGATCAAACTTACGGGAAAACTAAATGGTTGGACTTCACCAAAAGATGTAATTCTAAAAGTAGCAGGAATTCTTACCGTTAAAGGTGGAACTGGTGCAATTGTAGAATATTTTGGAGATGGAGCTAAATCTATGTCTTGTACAGGTAAAGGAACCATCTGTAATATGGGTGCTGAGATAGGTGCAACTACTTCAACCTTCGGATACGACGAATCGATGGAGCGTTATTTGCGTTCAACGGGTCGTGATGATGTTGCAGATGCGGCTAACGGAATAGCAGAACACTTAACAGGTGATGATGAGGTTTATTCGAATCCAGAAGCTTATTTTGATGAAGTTCTCGAAATTAATTTAGATGAGCTAAAACCACACATTAATGGTCCTTTTTCTCCAGATTTAGCAACGAGAGCGGGTGAGGAAATGCTTGAAAAAGCGACAGCCAATGATTGGCCTTTAAATGTTGAATGGGGGCTCATCGGTTCTTGTACCAATTCTTCATACGAAGATTTGTCAAGAGCATCTTCCATTGCCAAACAAGCTTTTGAAAAAGGGGTAGAGGCAAAAGCAGATTTTGGGATTAATCCTGGTTCAGAGCAAGTGAGATATACCGCAGATAGAGATGGTTTATTAAAAAACTTTGAAGATTTGGGTGCAAAAATATTTACCAATGCTTGTGGTCCATGTATCGGACAGTGGGGAAGGTATAGTGATCCTAAAAATGCACCTAAGAACACGATTGTGCATTCTTTCAATAGAAATTTTGCCAAACGTGCGGATGGAAATCCCAATACACATGCGTTTGTTACATCGCCTGAAATGGTTGCAGCGATAGCCATCTCAGGAAGATTGGATTTTGATCCAACCAAAGACACCTTAACCAACAAGAATGGGGAAGAGGTTAGACTAGATGAGCCAGTTGGTTTTGAGTTGCCTCCAAAAGGTTTTGATGTTGAAGATGCAGGCTTTCAAGCACCAGAATCGGATGGTTCAGGGGTCAATGTGGTAGTTTCAGAAAGTTCTGAACGCCTTCAATTATTGACGCCGTTTACTCCATTAGGTAATCAAATTACGGATGCCAAACTCTTGATAAAAGCACACGGAAAATGTACTACCGACCATATTTCAATGGCAGGTCCTTGGTTGCGTTACAGAGGTCATCTAGATAACATTTCAAACAACTGTTTGATTGGAGCAGTAAATGCTTTCAATATGAAAACCGATACCGTTAAAAACCAGCTTACTGGCGATTATGGAGCGGTACCCACAACTCAAAGGGCTTATAAAGCGGCAGGGATATCTACAATTGTTGTGGGAGACCACAACTATGGTGAGGGGTCTTCGAGAGAACATGCAGCTATGGAGCCAAGACATTTGGGAGTAGCAGCGGTAATCGTGAAATCTTTTGCGAGGATTCACGAAACCAATCTTAAAAAACAAGGAATGCTCGGTTTAACGTTTGCTGTGGAAAGTGATTACGATAAAATTCAGGAAGATGATACATTCAACTTCGTTGATTTGTCAGCATTTTCACCGGGAAAACCCTTAACCTTAGAGGTTGTTCATGCTGATGGTTCGAAAGAAAACATTTCTTTAAATCATACTTACAATGCTTCTCAGATTGAATGGTTTGAAGCAGGTTCGGCCCTGAATCTAATCAAGCAACAGACTTCTTAACCATTCGGTTATTTAAAATCGACATGTGTTATAAGATTTTTATTTGCTGTATTCTGTTGTTTTTCATTAGCTGTAATCCACAAAGTAGTGATGATATTCCCCAGAACCCCAAACTTGATCAGTCAAAAGATGCCCCAAATATATTGACAAATATTACCCCATACACTGAAGATGGCTACGTCAATGCTTTTATTGAGATTCCTGCTGGAACCATCGATAAGTGGGAGTTGAATAAATCTAGCGGAAAATTGGAGTGGGAATACGTGAATGGAACACCAAGAAAGGTAAATTATTTAGGATATCCAGGTAATTATGGAATGATTCCTTCTACGTTGTTATCCAAAGACTCAGGTGGCGATGGTGACCCATTGGACATATTGGTTCTTGGGCCGGCTACTCAGCGAGAAAGCATTGTGAAATGTAAAATTATTGGCGTTTTGTATCTATCAGACCA
>CAJQPH010000004.1 GCA_905480165.1 uncultured Flavobacteriales bacterium | reverse complement strand
CAGATGAGGTTCATGAGAAGGTGTTTGACCTTATGTTTGAGCTTGATGCTACGGAGGAACAATTGGATTTTCCAACGGTTTATGGTTCAGCCAAGCAGTCATGGATGTCTGATGATTGGAAAAAACCAACGAAAACCATTGTGCCTTTATTGGATAGAATTCTTGAGTATTTTCCGCCTAAAAAAATTCAGGAAGGAAACACACAAATGTTGATTACTTCCTTGGACTTTTCTTCTTATGTAGGACGAATTGCCATTGGTAGATTGACCCGAGGTGAGTTGAAGGAAAACATGCCCATTATTCTATCTAAAAGAGATGGAAGTCAACAAAAACATAGAATAAAAGAATTGTTTGTGTTTGAGGGGTTGCAGCGTATTAAAGTAACGAGTGTTGAAGCCGGAGATATTTGTGCGATAACTGGAATCGAAGGTTTTGAAATTGGTGATTCAATTTGTAATGCTGAAAATCCAGAACCATTGCCAACGATTAGAATGGATGAACCCACAATGTCTATGACATTCTCTATAAATGATTCGCCATTCTTTGGAAAGGAAGGAAAATTTGTAACGTCAAGACATATCCAAGAACGCTTAAATAAGGAGCTAGAAAAAAATCTTGCATTAAGAGTATTGGAAACGGATAAAGCAGATAAATGGCTGGTTTATGGAAGAGGTGTACTGCATTTATCAGTTCTGATTGAGACCATGAGAAGAGAAGGGTATGAGCTTCAGGTAGGACAACCTCAAGTTATATTGAAAGAGGTTGATGGCGCAAAATGTGAGCCTATTGAAGAGTTGACCATTGATTTACCTGATGAATATAGCGGTACTGCTGTTGAGGCAGTGACCAAGCGTAAAGGTGAAATGCTGAATATGGAACCTAAAGGCGCCAGAATGGTTATGCAATTTCATGTACCTTCAAGAGGAATTATTGGTTTGAGAAATTATTTATTGACTCAAACTGCAGGAGAGGCCATTATGACGCACCGATATTTAGAGTATCAACCATACAAAGGGGAGATTCCCGGAAGACAAAATGGTTCGATGATCTCATTAGAGCAGGGGGTTTCTATTCCGTTTTCGCTCAATAATTTACAGGAAAGAGGGAAATTTTTTATTGCACCAAGTGAAAATATTTATGAAGGACAGGTAATTGGAGAAAATTCAAAAACTGGAGACCTTTGTATCAATGTTACCAAAACCAAGAAAATGTCTAACATGAGATCTTCTGGAGCTGATGATAAGGTGAGGTTAGCCCCACCAAAAGTTTTCAGTCTGGAAGAATGTTTAGAGTATATTCAAGGAGATGAATACGTGGAGGTAACTCCGAAGTGTTTAAGGATTAGAAAAATACTTCTTAAAGAAACAGATCGAAAAAGAGCGTCAAATAAAAGTTTGAACTTCTAAATAGCGTAATAAAAAAGAGATAGACTCGTTACCATATCGTGAGACTCATAAAGCACATAGTGTTTATTTTATGTTTTGTCCATTCTTCATGGGCACAGCAACCTAATTTTTTCTCTCGTTCAGAGATCGGTTTTTCAGTTGGCACGACATTTTATATTGGTGACTTAAATCAGTTTAAACCCTTTTATAAAAGCAATCTTGCTGGAGGTTTTATGTACCGATTTAATGTGCATTCAAGAATGACATTGAGATTTACGGGCATCTACGGAAAAGTTGAAGCCTATGACCAAGATGCGAGCCAACCATTAATCGTAAATCGAAATTTAAGCTTTGAGTCTCCGATTACAGAACTTGCGGGTGGAATTGAATTTCATTATTTCCCGTTTCAGTTTGGCAATAAAAGATACAAGGGTACGGCATATATGATTGCACAAGTGGGTGTTTTTAAAATGAATCCCCAAACCCAATATAATGGTGAATTGGTGGATTTACAACCATTGGGTACCGAGGGTCAAAATGCCAATAGTGGCAAAGCGAATTATGGCCTTTATCAGCTTTGTGTTCCACTTGGACTTGGACTTAAGCTTTCCATGGGTAAATATGTGTCATTTAACATGGATATTGCGATCAGAAAGACTTTTACAGATTATTTGGATGATGTAAAGAGTGATACGTATTACGATCCTGTTGCGCTACAAGCCTTAAATGGAACAGAAGCTGCTGCATTGAGCAATAGGAGCATAGATGGTAATACCCTTGGAAGACGAGGGAATTCAAGTAATAAAGACTGGTATGTCTACTGCGGGGGAATGCTCACTTTTAGATTGGGTAAGGGGAACAATTGTCCGGTTCTTCGATAGGACTTTTGGACCGACGGCATTTTTCACCGCAATACTTTACTTCATCCCAACAGTTTTTCCATTTCTTTCTCCATTCAAAGCTTCGATTACACTGAATACATGTTTTTGATGGGAAATTTTCTTTTTTTCTCGTTTTCACATATTCAAAACATTTCTGGAACGACTTTGTTTTTCTTTCAATGACAGAAAGAGATATAAATCGCGTAATTGAAATGGCTTGGGAGGATCGTACCCCATTCGACGCCATTTTTTTTCAATTTGGTTTAACTGAAAAAGAGGTAATTCAGTTAATGCGTGCTGAATTAAAGTTGAATAGCTGGAAAAGGTGGCGAAAAAGAGTGCAAGGAAGAAATACCAAGCATGTTGCTAAAAGAGATTTTCTAGTGGGACGACATAAATGTTCGAGGCAACGTTCTATCAGTCAGAATAAAGTAACTTAGTTTTTAACGTAACCTGCTTTATCTCTAACCCTCTTCAATACGTCATTGGCGACCTCTCTGGCTTTTTGAGCACCCATTGATAGTGCATCATCTATTTCATTTCTATGTTCCATCAAGTGATTAAATCTTGTTCTTTCGGTTTCAAACTTTTCCAAGATGAGTTCATAGAGTGCCTGCTTGGCATGTCCGTAACCGTAACCGCCTTTTTCATATTTTGACCTCATTTCTACAATGGCATCAGCTTCGGCCAATATAGAATAGATTGCAAAGATATTGCAAGTATCTGGATTTTTGGGGTCTTCAAGGGCTTCACTATTTGAAACAATAGACATGATTTGTTTTCTTAGCTTTTTTTCAGGAAGAAAAATATCAATCAGATTATTCCTGGATTTACTCATTTTATGACCATCAGTTCCAGGGATAAGCATGGTGTCTTCAGAAATCGATTCTTCGGGAATAACAAAAGTTTCTCCGAGCTGTAAATTGAATTTTGTAGCCACATCGCGTGTCATCTCAATGTGTTGTTTTTGATCTTTTCCTACAGGAACGATTTCCGCATCATAAAGAAGAATGTCCGCAGCCATCAACATAGGATACGTAAATAAGCCTCCATTGATGTCATCAAGGCGGTCGGCTTTATCTTTGAATGAGTGGGCAAGTGTCAACCGTTTGTATGGGTAGAAACACAATAGGTGCCACATTAATTCAGTAACTTCAGGAATATCGCTTTGTCGATAAAATACTGTTTTTGATGGATCAAGACCACAAGCGAGCCATGCGGCAGCCGTTTTGTAGGTGTTTTCTCTAAGCTCTTCGGCATTTTTAACTTGCGTCAAGGAATGCAAATCTGCGATGAATAAAAACGACTCATTTGAGGATTCTTCTGCCAATTCAATGGCGGGTATAATTGCTCCCAAAAGATTTCCTAAATGTGTTGTCCCTGTACTCTGAATCCCTGTTAATATTCTTGCCATAATGTGTTTAACAAAAGTAGACAATTAAATTTTGTTTCAATTCCAATTCTTTTGCTTAATTTTTCATTCGAATGAGATTTGTAATCGGCTTATTTACCAATTTGTGGAAAATTTACATCGGATGTATCTTTTCAATTTTTGCTGTTTTATTATATCCATTTTTCTTGATTGTTTTGTTGAAAAATTCTTGGAAAAAATATAGTTTTTCCCTTTTCGTTTGTTGGAGCTGGCTCATGCGAATCTTTTGCTTTTACCATGTAAAGTATGTCGAAAAAGCTGCGATGCCTGAAGGTCCTTATGTGATTGTTTCGAATCACACTTCTTATTTAGACATATTCTTTATGTATTCGATTCTTCCCAATCATCCTTTTGTTTTTTTAGGAAAAAGTGAAATTTTAACTTATCCGATTATTCGTACGTATTTCAAGAATTTAAACATACCCGTTTTTCGGAATGAAATTAGAAAGGTGGGCTTATCATATGTTTTGGCTTCAAAGGCGATCAAAGAAGGCTGGTCCTTGGTGATATATCCTGAGGGAACGATTCCTATGACAGAGATTCCAAAGCTTATCTCATTTAAAAATGGTGCATTTAAGATTGCCAAGGAGGCAAACGTTCCTATTGTTGCACTTACTTTCACTAATAATTATAGCTTGTTTTCTGACCCTACGATGTTCTATGGTCCGGCTAGACCTGGTATTTCGAAGTGCTACATTCATCCGTATATTTCAAAAGAAGAGGTCGCTAAGCTTTCTTTTTCCGAGCTAAAACAAAAGTCATTTGAATTGATTGAGGCACCATTGCGAAAAGAATACCCTCATTTGTACTCAAAAGATGGAAATGATTAACTTTACCCTATGAAAATTAGTGATGAACTTGTTCAGCATATAGCCCATTTGGCTCGTTTAGAGTTTGAAGGTGATGATTTAAATCAAATTAAGGGAGACCTGTCCAAAATTATTGGTTTTATGGATAAATTATCTGAGCTTGACACTAAAAATGTTGAACCCTTAATCTTTATGACAGACAAAGTGAATGTGTTGCGTGAAGACCAGTCAGAAAGAATACTTACGAGTGAAGATGCACTCAAGAATGCTCCGAAAAAAGATTCTGATTATTTCAGAATTCCCAAAGTTCTCGATAAAAAATCATAAGGAGAAACAACAATATTTTATTACTGAACCTCTGCTTGAAAAGAGCTTTTCATAGTGTGTTCTTATTTCAAATAGTTTCTTTTGGTCTTCAGAAAGTTGATTGTGGTAATCACCATATAGATCCCAGGTCAGTTCATGACAATTGTATTTGTATTGTTGAATTTCTTCTTCAGTGAATTCAAAAAGCAAATCGCTATCCGTTTTCACATGTATTTTCCCATCCTTTTTTAAGAATTTTCGGTATCGGTCGATAAATGGTTTTGAGCTCAGCCTCTTTCTTGGTTTTTTAGGTTGCGGATCAGAAAAGGTCAGCCATATTTCATCGATTTCATCCGTGTCAAAAAAATTATTTATAAAATCGATACGGGTCCTCAAGAACATGACGTTATTGATGTCTTGTTCAATACATTGCTTTGCTCCAATGTAAATGCGGTTTCCCTTGATGTCAATACCTACAAAATTTTTGTTTGGATATAACTTAGCGAGTCCAACGGAGTATTCCCCCTTACCACAACCTAGCTCCAGTACAATGGGATTGTCATTTTTAAAGATCTCTTTATGCCAATGTCCTTTTTTCTCATAGGTTTCCATCACTGGAGGTTCCATTACGTTTGGGAAACTCTTAATTTCTTCAAAACGTTTTAACTTGTCTTTCCCCAAAATATAATTAGGTTAAAGAAATAATCCTTCTGTAAACAACTGCATTCCAATTTCCAAGGCCTCATCCATCAGCTGTGTAAGCGCATTCTTTGACTTGTCTTTCATGTGAAGGGTAATACGTCCTCCATTGACATCCATTTCCATGTCAACAAAATTGAGCATGTCAAGAATCGATCTAAAATCTTTAATTTCTTTAGGTAGATTATCCATTGGAATTTGATCAAGATCTACAAATCCAGAAAAAGGGGCATTTCCTATATGAGAAAGTTTTCCGCTCAATTCAGGGCCCTTTCCGTTTGGAGCATGATTTTTAGAATAGATGTTTATTTGATCATTTTGTACGTCAATGGTTACATCATTTTTTCCGGTGTCGGGCAGCTCGTTTTCATCTATTAATTTCTTTAAATTTTCACCTATGCTGAGATAAACACTTAATTCAGTAATAATATCGTTCATTTTACTAGGGATATTGTAGAGCATCATTCCGAAATCCCCTCCAACAAAACTTTCAAACCCATCTTTTCTCAATGTAGCTTCTAATGTAGAGAGTTCGGATGGGATTTGACTTTCAAATTCATCCCCTAGATTCATGTCCATCAAGCTATTAATAATACCATCTGGATACATTTCGTAGATCATTTTTTGGTATTCTGCCACATTAATACTGGCCAATATTCCAGCAAAAGGTTTTCCTTGCCCCATTCTTTGAATGGTTTCTTTAGAACTCGAACCCATAAGGTTCTTTATGGTTTCCTTCATTTCTTTAGAACCATACATGTCTACAGATAGTGAAATAGAACCATCTTCAAAAGCCAAATTCATAGAGGATGTCATGTCAAATTCTTCCAGCCATTCCATTGAACTTAAAACATTCGGGTTGAAATCAGGTATGTCTGCTTCAGAAAGATAATCGCTCAGGACTTCACTTAAATTCCCGAAATCATAGGTCATGGTAACATCTTTTGAGTTTTCAATAACCTCCTTTACTCGAGCATCTGGTTTTCCCTTGAATGATTTAAAGTATTTTTTAAACTTTGAAACCGTGTTTCCATCAGATCTTAAATTTGAATTAAATGAGAACACAAATTTATCTTTGGTCATTGCCATGGCCACACCCGGTTGTTCCATCAATTCAAAGTTTCCATGTTTCTTAGAACTTATATTGGGAATCTTTTGTTTAATTACTTTTAATATGGCTCCACGGTCATTGATTCCACCGAATGCAACGACTTCAACAACAGGCATTGGAGACGCACTTTCAATATTGACACTGTAATATATAGGCATTGCGGTATTGATGTAAGATTTGATTCTTTCCACTTCATTAATCACATCTTTAACCGTTGCTAATTTAAGAAGACTTGACTTAGATACCTCTGAATTGTAATAGGATTTATTGAGCAGCTGGTTTAAC
>CAJQPH010000003.1 GCA_905480165.1 uncultured Flavobacteriales bacterium | reverse complement strand
TGTATCCGTAGTCATACGAATGCCATCATTGCTGTAAATGACGCTGTCGCTGAAAAAATAATTTTTTGACTCCGGGTAGAAATACCCTACTTTACTCACAATCATTTCATTTGATCCAATTTTTTTAATGGTGCCATAATTTCTATAAATGGCTCTTCCCGATGAGGATATGTATTCGAGGCTATCCGTTGTAAGACGGTAATCAAGATCTCGAACACGAACATTTCCCCAAAGCTTTGCTCTTTCTGCTTTACCATTAAAAAATGCTGAATCGCAAAACATATTTATTTTATCCCGGATAATATGAACCTTCCCATAGGCATAAACCAGTCTTCTTTTTTCAAAATAATAGGCAGAGTCACAATACATGGTGTTGCCTTGATATTCAAAATGAACATTCCCTTCCAATTTAAGAAGGTCATTGTTTTCATAATAGTTGGCTTTTCTTGATCCAGGTAAAAGTTTCAATAAATCACTTTGAGCCAAAAAATTTGACATCAAAAAAAATGCGCCTACGAAAAGCGCATATTTAATTTTATGATTTTTCGTTTTCATCAAGAATTCGATAGTGTTTGTTTTCTATCTGGACCGACTGATACAACGCGAATAGGCACATTTAATTGCTTCTCTAGATAATTCACATATGAAACAAACGTTTCTGGAGCATCATCTAATTGCTCAAGCTTGGTCAAATCCTCTTTCCATCCAGGTACACTTTCGTATATCGGAGTGATGTCATGGTCATTGATGTCAAATGGAAAGTCCGTCACTTTTTCTCCATCAATTAAATAGTGTGTACAAGCCTTGATTTCATCAAAAACACTAAGAACATCTCCTTTCATCATAGAAAGCTCAGTTATTCCATTAATCATGATTGAATATTTCAATTGAACCAAATCAATCCACCCACATCTTCTTGGTCTTCCAGTTGTTGCTCCAAACTCATGTCCCTCTTTCCTCATTAATTCTCCATCAGAATCATGAAGCTCAGTAGGGAAGGGCCCACTACCAACTCGGGTACAATAAGCTTTGAATATTCCGATGATATTGCCAATTTTATTTGGTGGAACACCTAAGCCAGTGCAAGTTCCTGCCGTTATGGTATTCGAAGAAGTTACAAATGGATAAGTCCCAAAATCAATATCTAGCATTGTGCCTTGAGCTCCCTCTGCAAGAATCTTTTTCCCCTCGTTTAGCGCTTTATTTATATATATTTCACTATCAACAAACTGAAGATTCTTCATCACTTCAACGCCTTCGAACCAACTTTCTTCTAGTTCTTTAAGTTCGTATTTGAAATCCTCATAATGCTTCAATATGTTGAGGTGCTTTTCAACCAATGCTTTATATTTTTTCTCAAAGTTTGGTGACAAAATATCTCCTACACGGAGTCCATTCCGACCTGTTTTATCCATGTATGTTGGACCAATGCCTTTAAGTGTAGAACCAATTTTATTTTTCCCTTTTGACATCTCAGAAGCTGCGTCAAGTAATTTATGGGTTGGAAGTATCAAGTGAGCCTTTTTTGATATAAGTAACCTTTCTTCGTGGTTGATATTAAAAGGTTTTAATTGGTCGAGTTCACCCTTAAAAATAATTGGGTCAATGACAACACCATTTCCAACAAGGTTCATCACGTCTGAATGAAAAATCCCCGAAGGAATGGTATGTAAAACATGTTTAATACCCTCAAATTCTAAGGTGTGTCCTGCATTCGGCCCTCCTTGAAATCGTGCAATAATGTCGTACTTCGGGGTGAGTACATCAACAATTTTTCCCTTTCCTTCGTCTCCCCATTGAAGGCCTAATAATACGTCTACTTTCATGAATTTACTTGAATTGATTTAATGCGGCTTCGTTTGAATGATAGATTGAAAACACTTCATTCATTTTTGTGATTTCAAATAGCTGATTAATCATTTTGTTTGGATTTGAAATAAAAAGGTCACCATGGTTAATTCTACATTTTGTCATGGTTTTAACAAAAACGGAAATACCAGTAGAATTGATATGGGCCAGATCGGTTAAATCGAATATGACTTTCCAGTTTGAGAGTTGGTCAATATGGCTTGATAAATCCTCAATATCGCCATCTGAAAGAATCTTGCCGCAAAGTTTTACAATGCTGCAATTCTCCTCAATTGTTGTTGAAAATGTCAAGTTCATGTTCTTATTTTATTTGTTTTTTAGTGCCATAAAAATAAAGAGAATGATGCTGAATATCTAAATCGAATAGTTCTTCGATAGTTGATTTTATTTGTTGTATTCTGGGGTCACAGAATTCAATAACTTCATCGGTGTCAGTACAAATGACATGATCATGCTGTTTGGAACCATGAGATTTTTCGAATTGAGCAATATTTCCACCAAATTGATGCTTACGCACCAAATTACAAGCCATCAATAATTCAATGGTATTGTATAGGGTTGCCCGAGAAACACGATAGTTGTGGTTTTTCATTTTAATATAAAGTGACTCAATATCAAAATGTCCTTTGTATCCATAGATCTCACCCAAAATTGCAAATCGTTCAGGTGTTTTTCTGTGCCCGTTTTTTACGAGATATGCAGAAAAAATCCCCTTAACTGTTTCTTGTAATTTAATTTCACCCATATTGATGTAGCAAATTTACATATTTATTCAGTTCATAAACACCTATAATGAATAGGTTATTAGGTATTTACTCACAAAAAATTATTTACATAAAAAAAAGGGGACGAATCCCCTTTTTAATTATTTGAATAAATGGATTATTTGTTCTTATCCATTTTCTCTTTCAATTCAGCAAGTGCATCAAGATCACCAAGGGTAGATTTTTCTGCGTTACTGTTAATTGATTTCAGCTTGCTATTAGAAGAACTTGATTTTTTAGGAGCTTTACTTGTTCCTTCATATTCTTCATGAGTTCTGATGTGCGATACAACTATTTTTCTTGCATCTTTATTGAATTCAATCACTTGGAAATCCAATGCGTCTTCTATTGTCGCATTTGCGCCATCAGCTTTTTTGAGATGTTTGGCCGGACAAATGGCTTCAAGACCATAAGGCAATGATACAATTCCAGACTTATCTTTCATTTCGATGATTGTTCCCGGATGTACACTTCCTTCAGTAAAGGTAGATTCAAATACTTCCCATGGATTTTCTTCGATTTGTTTGTGGCCTAAAGAAATTCTTCTATTTTCTCTATCTATCTCTAGAACGATTACTTCAAGCTGTTCATCTGTCTTGCAAAATTCAGAAGGATGCTTGATTTTCTTTTGCCATGATAAGTCAGAGATATGGATAAGTCCATCTACACCTTCTTCCAATTCAACAAATACTCCGAAATTCGTAAAGTTTCTAACTTTTGCAGCATGCTTTGTGTTCACAGCATATTTCGTTTCGATATCACTCCATGGATCTGGCATCAATTGCTTAATACCTAACGACATTTTTCTTTCTTCTCTATCTAAGGTAAGAACGACGGCCTCAACAGAGTCTCCTATTTTCATAAAGTCTTGGGCAGAACGTAGATGTTGTGACCAGCTCATTTCTGATACGTGAATCAAACCTTCAACTCCTGCAGCGATTTCGATAAATGCACCGTAATCAGCCATAACAACAACTTTACCAGTTACTTTATCACCAATTTCCATTTTCGCATCTAATGCGTCCCATGGATGTGGCTGAAGTTGTTTCAATCCAAGAGCAATTCTTTTCTTCTCATCATCAAAATCAAGAATAACAACATTGATTTTTGAATCAAGCTCAAGAAGCTCTTCTGGATGTGTAACTCTACCCCAAGAAAGGTCAGTAATATGAATTAAACCATCAACACCACCTAAGTCTATAAAGACTCCGTAAGATGTAATGTTTTTAACAATACCTTCAAGAACTTGCCCTTTTTCAAGACCAGAGATGATTTGTTTCTTTTGCTCTTCTAACTCTGCTTCGATCAGCGCTTTATGAGAAACAACAACGTTTCTGAACTCTTCATTTATCTTAACCACTTTGAATTCCATGTTCTTTCCAACATAGATATCATAATCACGAATTGGTTTCACATCAATTTGTGAACCCGGAAGGAATGCTTCAATACCAAACACGTCCACAATTAAACCACCTTTAGTACGGCATTTAACGTGACCAGTAATGATTTCACCTGTTTTCAATACTTCATTAACTCGAATCCACGCACTGTGCATTCTAGCTGTTTTATGAGAAACAACAAGCTGACCTGTTTTATCTTCAGTACATTCTACATAAATATCAACCGTATCTCCAATTTTTAAATCAGGGTTATATCTAAATTCATTGGCAGCGATTACACCTTCGGATTTGTATCCGATATTGACAATAATTTCTTTTTTTGTGATGTGAACAACTTTACCTTGAATGACCTCTTTTTCATTGATAGAAGTGAGGGTTTTTTCGTAGATGTCAGACATTTCTGATCTTTCTACTTTGGTGTAACCGTCTAATTGTAACGATTCCCAATCAAAATCTGCAGTTCCCTGCATTACTTTTTCTTTTGCCATAGGGCTTAAACTTTGTATTTCAAGACTCCTTTTTCTTGAAAGGGTTAAACATCAGTCGCGTATTGTAGGAGTGCAACTATTTTTTCGAGTGCAAATTTACATCTTTCTTTTGAATATCAAAGTAATCAATACAATATTTTACATGATTAAAAGAGGCCAGATTTAGTTGTCACTGGGATTGTTTGGGAAATTAGAAATCATCTTGAATTTTCCTTTTTGTTTCTCTAATGCAGATTTCCATAAGTCCTTCATTTCGGTGTTGAGGATAAGCGATTTATCAATGTTGTTCACAGTAATCCAATTTTTCTCTTGAAGCTCTTGGTCTAATTGCTTTTCATCCCATCCTGAATAACCTATAAAGAATCGGATTTGATTATTTAGATTTGGCTTGCTTTCTAATATTTTACAGACGTCATCAAAATCTCCTCCATAATATAAGTTCTTTTGAATTTCAAGTGAGTTTTTTACTTCTTTGCCTAATGAATGAATGAAAAACAAACTGTCTTTTGAAACTGGACCGCCAAATCCTATCCTTGCATTAATATTAGGAAAATTGGGGTCAATTTTGTGCAAGTCAATGTCTAGGAAGTTATTGAGGACAAAGCCAAAAGTTCCTTCTTCATTATGCTCGCACAACACCACAACTGACCTTCCAAAGTATGGATCGGTTAAGAATGGGTCTGAAATCAGAACACTCCCTTTTTTAGGGACTTCATTATTATCAAATGAAAAATTTAATTTTTTCATTCGGTAAAGGAACAAAAAAGAGGATTGATGACAATAGCATTTAGATAAAACATATTTTTAAATTTGTATTTATATGAAATTTAGTGCAATAGATATTGGAACAAACGCTGCCAGACTTCTGGTTGGTGAGGTGGTTAAGGAGTCAAGTAAATCATTCGTAAAAAAGATATCCTATACGAGGATTCCATTACGTCTTGGAGATGATGCCTTTTCTCTTGGAAGAATTGATGTGAAGAAGAAGTCTAATTTGATTAATACCATAAAGGCCTTTCAAATTATTTCAGACATATTTGAAGTTCAAAAAATAAGAGCCGTAGCTACATCAGCAATGAGAGAAGCAGAAAATGGATCGCAGATCGTTGAGGAAATCAAACAGGGTTTCGGGATTGATCTTGAAATAATTTCAGGTGAAGAGGAGGCCAGTCTTATATTGGGAACTTTCAAGCTTTTAGATATAGCCAATAGCAAACCGTTTGTAGTTATTGATGTGGGCGGTGGTTCAACTGAAATTAACATATATCGAGGGGATGAGAAGATCGCTTCTCAATCATTTAAGATTGGAACGATTCGAATGCTTAAAGGAAAAGTCAAAAAAGGAATATGGGTTGAGCTAAATGCTTGGATCAGTACATTTGTAAATAGTTCAGAAAACTACTTGGTATTCGGAACCGGTGGTAACATCAACAAAACACATAAATTGCTCGGCATTCATAGTGGAAAGCCCATTCCTATTCAGGAAATAACCATACTTAAAGAAAAGCTGAAGACATTGTCCCTTGAGGAGCGGATGAAACAATTTCAGCTTCGACCAGATCGGGCAGATGTAATCGTCCCCGCCTTAGAGATTTATACACGTATTTTAGGTAATTTCAAATCGTCAAATATATTTGTGCCTAAAATTGGTTTATCTGATGGGATGATTTATAAGATGTATTTGGAAGAAAACATAAATTAATGTCACAAAAACCAAGAATTTCCAAGGGAACAAGAGATTTTTCACCTTCTGAGGTGCGAAAAAGAGAATACATATTCTCCACCATGAAAAGTGTTTTTGAAAAATACGGTTTTCAACCTATTGAAACACCGAGTTTTGAGCTGTCATCAACTTTGCTTGGTAAGTATGGCGAAGAGGGTGATCGTTTGATATTTAGGATATTAAATTCTGGTGATAAAATGTTAAAGGCAGATTTAGATGCTTTGAATGATAAAAACTTAGGTAAATTTTCTAATTCGCTATCAGAAAAAGCATTGCGTTATGACCTGACAGTTCCCTTTGCGCGTTACGTTGTTCAGCATCAAAATGACATCACATTTCCTTTTAAGAGGTATCAAATCCAACCTGTATGGAGGGCTGATCGACCGCAGCACGGAAGGTATCAAGAATTTTATCAATGTGATATTGATGTCGTAGGTAGCCCATCTTTGCTTTATGAAATTGAATGTATTCAGATTTTTGATGAAGTCCTTTCGGCTTTAAAACTTCCGGGTTTTACCATAAAATTTAACAATCGCAAAGTTTTAAATGGTATAGCTGAAGTTACAGGAGAAAAAGACAAATTGGTTGATATGGTAACAGCCATTGACAAGTTAGACAAGATAGGAGAGGAGGGGGTTCTTAAGGAGTTGGCAAATAGAGGAATTTCAGAAGCGTCGATAAAAATCATTAAACCTTTGTTTAATTTGAATGGAACCAATCAAGAAGTATTGGATGAAATGTCAGACTTTTTATCAGCGTCTGAGGTTGGAAAAGAGGGAATAGAAGAGCTTTCTTTTCTATTGAATATAATGAATCGAACGAGTTTAACTAAAGGCA
>CAJQPH010000002.1 GCA_905480165.1 uncultured Flavobacteriales bacterium | reverse complement strand
TAAGTTATCACTAGTGGTAAACCTTTTTACCAAATAAAAACCAATCTGGTTTCTTCATAACGTTTGAGATTTATTTTTCGTTTCATTTTCCGTATTTTTGAAAAAAAAACATCATGCGAAGAATTATTTTACTCATTACTGTTTTATTGTTATCATTATTGAATTCAAATCATCTTGACGCTCAAGATACGACATGGGTCCAGACCTTTACTTTTGATTCAATTAGTACAAGACGTGCCAATTTTGAATTTCCAAATTCTTTAAACGATAAGCGTTTTGAAAAAGTGTTGATGTATTACAAATTAAAATGTAGTCCTCAAACACCATGGGATCAATACAATTGTGGAGAGTGGGATTATTTAACTTATACACGTGTTTTTGATCATACAGGCGACTATGATTCAGTTCGAGTAGATAGTGTTCGATACTTGCACAATTACAATTCAAATTCGCCATATGACTATGAGCCCTGGGGTTATGATTATCACAATAACTCGCTAATTACAGAACATGAACGACAGGCTTTAACCAACCCTGTGCAATTTAGCTTAGGACAAACATCTTCGTCGACCTCCTTATACCCCTTTGACATGACCTATCAGGGCGGAAAATACCAAATGATAGTCAATGCTACGGAATTAGAAATGGCGGGAATAAATGCAGGAGAAATTAAATCGCTATGGTTAAATGTTTCTAATTTAATCAATGGTGGAGCGCTTATGCATCCAAGAATATCAATCAAATCTACTCAGGATTCTCAATTAACGGAGTTCCACAATAGTGGTTTTTCAACGGTTTATGATTTAAGCAGAACGGCTACAACTACATCATTTGGCTGGGAAGAGCTTCAGCTTGGTCAAAATGAGTTTTTATTTAATGAGCCATATGTTTGGAATGGAGTAGATAATATCGTTATTGAAATAAGTTTTGATCACTCCTTTCCGGCCAACAACCAAATCGAATTCGAAACAGAATCAAGTAACAACGGTCAAGCATTAAATTACTCTTCTAAAAATGGTAGCCTAAAGTTTGATGGAACAAACCATGCCCTATTGGAAATGTCTGATGTTGATTTAGGTGATGAATTAACAATATCAATGTGGGTTAAGGGGAATGGAAACACGAGTGTGAATACATCAATTCTAGAGGGATATGACACTTTAAATCAACGTGTAATTAACATTCATATGCCGTGGAGTAACAATCGGATTTATTGGGATTGTGGCGAGGGTTCTGCTTACGATCGAATCGATAAAGACATGTCAAATGACGGTATTGATAATGAGTGGCACCATTGGGCTTTCGTTAAAAAACAAAGTACAGGAGAAATGCTGATCTATAAAGATGGCTCTCTTTGGCATAGTGGAACGGATAAAAACAAAATCATTGGAAACCTTCATCGTCTCGTCTTAGGGGCAAACAGAAGTCTTGGCAATCATTGGAAAGGAAATATTGATCATTTTGAAGTTTACAATGCTGCTCTAGATGAGGCAACAATAAGTGCATGGCAATACAAAAAAGTAAATAATTCACATCCCAATTGGAACAACTTAATGGTCTCTTATGACTTTGACAATTACAGTTACGCTAGAGATGCTTCACCCAACAATTACTTATTAATGCCATCTGCATTTGGGATGTTCGATTTTTCAGAGGACCCCATTAATGGTATGGAACGATCTGTAAACCGATTACTTGTATCCTTTGGAAATGGCGATTACCAGGATGTGAACGCTTCAGAATTAGTGATAAACAAAAAATCATTAATTGAACCAGAGATTTTATTTGAATTTGAATCCATTGATAGACACTTTGAAATCTCAAATGCATTAATAGTTGCAGCATCTGGAGATGAAATCGAATATGACTTACAGGGAGATGTGGTTTCTTCAACACCTTATTCGACCAGTGAATCCGTTGAGAATTCTACCATAACGTATTACCAAAATCCTTATGAGATTGTTTTTGATGTTGAAATCGCGAGATACATTACTCCATACGGAATAGGTTTTGATTTAGGACCAAATGGTTTTGCCTGGATTTATGATGTCACGGATTATCAGGATTATTTGAGGGATGTGGTGGACCTTGCGGCTCATAACACCCAAGAGTTGCTGGATTTGAGCTTTGCCTTTGTTGAAGGAATCCCGCCAAGAGACGTTCACAAAAGAGAACCCATTTGGTCTGATTTTAGATCGTATGGATTCGCAGCTATGGCAGAAGACAATGTGCTTCAGGAAAAGAAAGTTCATTTGTCTGATACCTCTGAAGGCTTCAAAATTAAAACAAGAATGTCTGGTCATGGACAAGTTGGTAATCAGGCTTGTTGCGAATGGGTTTCAAATGATCACAGTATCAAGGTAGATGGTATTACACGTTTTGAATGGGATATTTTTGAAGAAGATGATTGTGGAAATAACCCTCTTACCGGACAGGGAGGAACATGGCCATATGCTAGAGAAGGGTGGTGTCCCGGTGATAAAGTAAAAGAATACGAGTTTGAGCTTACGCCCTATGTTACACCTGGAGATTCGGTTTCTCTTGATTATGTTATCAATAATGTCCCTTCAAATGATCAAGGACAAGGATCTGGAAATTATAGAGCAGCCTACGATTTGATTTCATATTCTGCTCCAAATTTTGAAAATGATGCAGCGATTGTAGATGTGTTAAACCCGAGTAATTACGAGTACTATTCAAAATTCAATCCTACTTGTTCGAATCCAAGAATTATATTAAGAAATACAGGTTCAGAACCTCTTACCTCCTGTACGATAAAGTGTTGGATTACCTATGGTGACAACATTGATTTTCAATGGACCGGAAACCTCGGGTTTATGGAAGAAGAGATTGTAGAAATACCCGTTTCTGATTATTCTTGGTGGACAGATCTTGACGAGAATCAAACGTTCACAGCTTATGTAAGAGACCTAAACGGTTCTTTTGGCAATGACGATTATCAGCAAAATAGTGTTAAAAAATCTAAGTTTGATGCAGCGGAATCGGTTGATGGACCATTCTTAATATGGTTTACAACGAATAATAAGGCTTCAGAAAATGCTTACAGGCTTATGGATGCATCTGGAACGGTTCTTTTTGAAAGAACCAATTTACAAAACACGACCCAGTACAAAGACACCTTTGATTTGGCTCCTGGATGCTATTCAATTGTACTTGATGATTATGATGATGACGGTTTGTCATTTTGGTATTCTTCACAGGTCGAGGGAGAGACAACGGGAGCATTTAGAGTCAGAAAAGTAGGAGGTAGCTATATGGAAATTTTCCCAGGAGATTTTGGAAGCTATCATCGATATGATTTTTCAGTAGGTTTTACATTAGGATTGGATGAGCTGCCTAACTACGGAGAACTGTCTATTTTTCCAAATCCCGCACAGAATGAACTTACAATTGATCTAGTAGCCAAGGTCGATGGTAATGCAAGCGTTGAAATCATGGATTTGTCAGGAAGAATTTTACTTCAAGATGAGATGAATGCTTCGGCTTCTTTTGCAGAGTATTTTGCAGATGTTAGTCAATATAAGAAGGGTACTTATGTTATACGTATTTCTACAGTGAATGGGATTTATACAAAGAAATTCATAAAAAACTAGGAGTACCTTCTGAGTATTTTTTGAACAGACCCAATATACGAACCACCGAAAATAATAAGGTGAACAAGAAGAGGGTACAGTTGATGGAGGTCAGTCCTTTTTTTCCAATGGCTATCCAAAGAATATATGCTATGGTAAGCCTCTATGGTTTCATTAGAAATGTGCCCAAATAATAGAAGCATTGCCAGATCAATCTCTCGGTGCCCGTAATACACGGCTGGATCAATTAATACGGGTAATGTATTCTCATCAGAAATGATATTTCCATACCACAAATCACCATGTATAAGAGAGGGAGGCTCAACAGGAATGAGATGGTCTAACTCTTTATAAAGCTTATCAAAGGAGCGAACTGTCTTCATTTCAATATGTCCTGTATCAAATCCTTTTTTTACTAGAGGTTCGAGACGCATGGATTGATAAAACGAGGTCCAATCACTTTTTTTATTGTTGATTTGAGGAATCGATCCTATGTAATTGTCATGGTCAAGCCCGAACGAATCTGATGATAGTAGATGCAATTCTGCTAGCTTGGTTCCCAATGCCGTTTCATTTATTGTAGTTTCTTGATCATTGACATATTCAAGCATCAAATAGCTTTTTTTTTGATAAACACCTTTACTCAATACATTTGGAACGCGAAAACTTGATGAATTCAATAACTCCAATCCTTGCTCTTCTTTTTCAAACATTAGTGGATATTGTTCAGCTTCATTCAGTTTGAGAACAAGTTCTCCTTGCTTTGTAGTGCATTTATAAACCTTGTTTATACTTCCTCCAGACAAGAGCTTGAATGAGATTAAATCTTCATTTAATTCCGTTTTAATGATTTCATTCAGAACTTTCATTGATGCTTAGAGAGAAAAAACTTCATTTATTCGAGCCACATGAAATCCATTTTCATGAATTTGCTTAAATGCATTACTGTCCTCGTCTAATGCAGGGTTTGTATGATTTAGGTGAATGAAATACACTTTGTTTTTTTCCTTAGATGATAAGTTTTTTAACAAACTCATTGACTCAATAATAAATGGATGTGGAATTTCAGAAATATCTCTATAGTTGATTTCTTCTCCATCATAAAAGGTGCCATCAATAAATGCATAATCTACTTTAGAAATTTCCTGAATGATACTTACGTCCCATTTGTCCCATTTATCAATGTCTGGAATGAATAAAGCAGATCGGGTTTCGCCTATAATCTTGTATCCAACAGTTTCGGAATATTCATCTCTATGCGGAACAACAATGGGAAGAACCTTGAGGTTTTTATCTAAAAATACAGTGTCTCGATTACTCAAATCCTTTAACTTGATATTTTTATTTTGAACGAGTTTTTCCCAAGGACCATTTGTTTCCAGGAAATTTTTCATTCTAGACAATGCATACACATTTATGTCTCTAGCAGATACTCCTTCTTTCCCAAGATACATTAGACCCGTATAATGGCCAATATGAGCATGAGTTAAAAATATGCCATCAACAAGTTTTTCTGAAGTTCCGAGTTTGTTTAAATAATTAAGCTGCTCTGAAATATTTGGCGTCGCATCAATCAGGTATTTTGTGCGTGAGTTAGGATTTATAACACCCATTGAACAGACTTTTCTATTCTTTTTATCTTGGTCCATAAGCTGCGAACAACACTCTTTTAGACAGCCGATTTGTGGCGAACCTGCATCCTGAATGGTCCCAAGTATAACAATCGATGTTTCTTTTAGTCGGTCTATTTTGGAGGAAGATTTTACGGTTTTGGTGATTGTTTTTACATCAGGAGATGTGCATGAAACAAGTATGGCAACAAACAACAATAGAACGCATAATCTACTCATCTTTATTTCTTCTTTAAAACCAGAGAATATACCATCGGTATATTGGACTCGAGATGTTTAATCCTGTATTTTCCCTTTGAAATTTTCACAGTATGTCGGAAGCAATCGTAAGGAGAATAATCATATTCTTTAAAAGATAATAAATCCATTTCATTATTCATTAAAGATGTAATGATTTCAGATAAACTATGGTTCCACCAAATAGAGGAAATCTCTTCTTTGGAATTAGGGGAAGCGTAACTTCCGTTTTCGACCTCCACATAGGGTTTTTCATTAAAATAAGAGTAGCTTATTTCCTTAAAATCGTCGTCGAACATCCATACACTAGGGTGAAAATCAACAATAGTAAATGTGTCTCCAGATTTTAAATGCTTTGAAATGACCTGTGCCCATTTATTGAGATCTGGCAACCATCCACAAATGCCATAGCTACAAAACACCATATCAAAGTCATGTGAATAAACCAAGTCTAGGTCATATATATTTGAACAAATAAATTCAGCATTAAAGCCCATCTCTTTTTTGATGTCTTCAGCATAAGAAATAGAAACAGGACTAAAATCTACACCAGTTACTTGAGCACCCAATTGTTCAAGACTCAAGGTGTCTAAGCCAAAATGACATTGGAGATGAAGTATTTTTTTGTTTTCAATATTCCCAAGTAAGCCAATCTCAAGATCATTTAAGGTGTTTTTACCTTTTTTAAATCCCTCTGTATCATAGAAATCAGAATTGAGATGTATTTTGGATCTCTGATCCCATGAATCACGATTAATTTCTAACCATTGTGAAGTGTCGCTATTCATAATTCTACACTCTTCCGTTCTTAATTTCTTCTACAATCTCTGGATTTAATAGTGTGCTGATGTCTCCGAAATTAGAAAAGTCTCCTTCAGCAATTTTTCTTAAGATCCTTCTCATGATTTTTCCAGATCTTGTTTTAGGTAAACCCGATGTAAATTGAATGCGGTCGAGTTTTGCTATGGGGCCAATTTTTTCAGAAATGATTTTATTAATTTCTAACTTAATGTTTTTGTTCCCGTCAGGGAGCTCTTTTAAGGTCACGAAACCATAAAGGGCATTTCCTTTTATATCATGAGGAAAACCGACTATAGCCGATTCAGCAACCATAGGATGCTCGTTTATGGCATCTTCGATGGGCGCTGTTCCGAGGTTATGACCAGAAACAATAATGACATCGTCCACTCGTCCCGTAATTCTGAACATGCCATCCTTATTTCTTTTGGCTCCATCACCAGTGAAATAATAACCAGGAAATGCCGTGAAATACGTCTCTTTGTATCGTTTGTGGTCTCCCCAAATGGTTCTGGCAATAGAGGGCCATGGATATTTAATACATAGTTTTCCGACCGTGTCATTTTCATTGGATTCATTTCCATTTTCATCCATTAAAACAGGTTCGATTCCTGGTAGAGGATTTGTAGCAAATGTTGGTATTTGCGGAGAAATATGGGGTAGTGGGGAAATTAAGATTCCTCCAGTTTCTGTTTGCCACCAGGTGTCGACGATAGGACATTTTTTCTTTCCAATATTTGTGTTATACCATTGCCATGCCTCCTCGTTAATGGGTTCTCCTACAGTACCAATTATCTTCAAGCTGCTTAAATCATATCGATTTACGTGTTCAATAGATTCTTTGGCAAGTGCTCGAATGGCAGTAGGTGCAGTATAAAATTGATTGACTTTATATTTATCAATAACCTCCCAAAATCTACCTGGGTTTGGATAGGAAGGAACTCCCTCAAACATAAGTGTGGTTGCACCATTTAATAGAGGCCCGTATACAATATAAGAATGCCCTGTGATCCATCCAATATCGGCAGTACACCAATACACATCATTGGGTTCATAGGCAAATACATTATTAAATGTATAAGCGGTGTATACCATATAACCACCTGTTGTATGAACCATTCCTTTTGGTTTTCCTGTAGAACCTGAAGTGTAAAGTATAAATAAAGGGTCTTCAGCGTCCATGTGAACAGCTTCATGCTTTTCACTGGCTTTTTCAAGTAAAGGTTTTAGGAAATAATCTCTATTGTTTTTCATTTTGATTTGAGTCATCGTTCTTTCTGCTACCAAAACTTTTTCGACGCAGGGACACTGCGTTAATGCTTCATCAACAATTCCTTTTAGATCTATTGTTTTATTACCTCTAAAACTCCCATCAGCCGTTATGACCATTTTGCAGCTGGAATCATTTACTCTTGCCGCAAGAGCTCCTGATGAAAAGCCAGCAAATATTACAGAGTGAACGGCACCAATACGAGCGCAAGCAAGAACTGATACTGCCAATTCAGGGATCATTGGCAAGTAAATCGCAACCCGATCTCCTTTGTTAATACCCATTTCAGAAAGTAAGTTGGCCATTTTACAAACTTTTTTGTGTAACACACTATATGAGATATGAGTGGCTTGCTCATTGGGCATGTTTGGTTCAAAAATGATCGCTGTTTGCTCTGATTTACGTTCTAGATGCCTATCGATACTGTTAAATGTAATATTTGTTTTTGCACCTTCAAACCACTTGAAGCTTGCTTCTTTCATATCACAATTCATGACCGTATTCCATGGTTTGAACCAGGTGAATTCTTTAGCTATTCCTTCCCAGAATTCAGTCTTTTTTTCAACAGAATTTTGGTAACTTCTTGTGTATTCTTCTCTAGTTCGGATATTATAACTCATTAGAATCTTATTTTGATGGTATTTATAAAAGTAAAGAGTTTCATTAAATTTCTCTAAATTTACTAGATAATGAATTGGAAAAAAACCATTTGGAAATATTTCCCTGATTTGTGGCAGTATTTGGTTATTGTAATCATATTTGTTTTTGCTTCAATTTTTTTCTTTTAAAAAACGAACTCTCCATGTATAATATCTACTCAATATCATTTGTCAAAAGCATCACCTTTACATTTTTCTTTTGTCTATTTCAATTTGGATATGGTCAGGCCCAATTAGATTTTGTATCAAATCTAGATTATCAGGAACTACATGACGCTCAATTAAATGATGTCTGGGGCTATGTTGATGAAGTTGGCAATGAATACGCTGTTATTGGCACGACTAAAGGAACGTCAATTGTTGATGTAACTGACCCAGTTAACCCACAAGAAATATTTTGGTTAGATGGGGCTCAAAGCATTTGGAGGGATCCTAAGGTTTACGGTGATTATGCATATGTGACCACAGAAGCAGAGGTAGGGATGACCATAATTGATTTAAGCCCTTTGCCAGCGAGTTCAAGTTTAACGAGTACTGTTTTTATGGGAGAAGGTAGTATTACATGGGAATCTGCTCACAATTGTTTTATTGATGATATGGGTTTTCTTTATGTGTTTGGAGCGAATTTCGGTGAAGGAGGAGCTATTATATACGATGTCAACACAACACCAATGATACCCGAAGAGGTTGGTATTTTCGACACATGGTATGTGCATGATGGTTATGCCAGAAATGACACGCTTTATTTGGCTCATGTCAATGATGGATTTCTTAGTATAGTTGATATTAGCGATAAGTCCAATCCTGTTCTTCTTGGTACTAAAATCACATCAAACTCATTTACTCACAATATATGGCCTTCAGATGACGGGCAGGTTGTTTACACTACAGATGAGCTACCCAATTCTTTTGTTACATCTTATGACATTACAGACCCAACGAATATTGTCGAATTGGATAGGATTCAAAGCTCACCAGGTGCAGACGTTATTCCACACAATACTTTTGTGGTTAATGATTATTTGGTAACAAGCTATTATGTAGATGGGATCACAATACACGATGCTAGTTATCCGTATAACCTTATTGAGGTTGCTGCTTATGATACTTATCCCGGACAAACACCTACTTATGATGGATGTTGGGGGGTATATCCCTATTTGCCTTCAGGAAATATACTTGGGGCAGATATGACGGAAGGTTTTTTTGTTTTAAGTCCAAATTATGAAAAAGCGGCATATCTTGAAGGTGTAGTAACCGATTTTTCAAATGCCTCAACTTTGAATAATGTTTCTATTGAGATCGTATCAAGTGATCAATATGAAAACACAAACACCAATGGTTTCTATGCATCAGGAATGGCAGCAGCAGGTAATTATGATGTTAAATATTCAAAGGTTGGTTATTTCCCTCAAACGGTAAGCGTTTCATTAGCACAGGGTGTCGTAACTATCCAGGATATTCAACTGGTTCCAATAGAGCAATTTAATGTGACGATAAATGTAATTGACGGGGGTGGGAATCCAATAACTGATGCTCAAATTTCACTGAATCATCCTTTAATTTCTTATAACGGTATAACAAATGGAATAGGTGAAGAGAACTTTAATTTATTTTATCAAGAGAGCTATGAACTCATCGTTGGAAAATGGGGTTACTATACTGAGTGCAGCAATCCAGTGATAAATACTTCTACAGGTGAAATTAATATTACATTAATGAATGGATACTATGATGATTTTTCATTTGATTTTGGTTGGACTGTAACAGGAAATGCTGAAACTGGGGAGTGGGAAAGGGGTATTCCGAATCCGACGACTAATACGGTAATGGGTAGCGATGTATTTGGAGATTGTGGTTCTATGGCCTACGTTACAGGAAATAAGATTAATGTTGACCCAGATTATGATGATGTTGACAATGGCATAACGATTTTAACTTCCCCTCAAATGGATTTGACTCAATATGCAAATCCTGCATTCAGGTTTAGTTATGCTTTCTTTTGTAATCATGGTCCTGAACTTATAGATGACACTTTAAGTTTTATGATTGGCAATGGATCTGAATTTGAAATATTTTATCAAGTTCTTCCTCCTCAGGGTGATCCTATGGTTTTTGAAGATTACTTCTTGATTATTCCTCAACAAACCTCGATAGCAATTACAAATTCTATGACTTTTAAAGTATTTATTTCTGATGTTGAACCACATGTTAATATTACAGAAGCAGCATTTGATTTCTTTCGGGTAGAAGAGGCATGGGGAATTGAAGAAGCAAATTCAAATACGTTTACGATATTTCCAAATCCAACAACGGAGAGCGCAGTCATAAAAGACGCTCCAATTGGTTCAAGCTACAATCTTATTTCTCCCAATGGAATTATATTGAAGAGTGGCATTATTTATAGTGATAGTCATTCTATTGAGTTAAAAAATATGTCTAGTGGCTTCTATTTTGTTTCAATCGACGGAGTACAGAAAAAAATAATTAAACAATAACCGAAAAGGACGATAATACAGTAAAGAATTATTTAAATTTGAAGGATATGTCAAAGCAAATATCGATAGTAGTTCCACTCTTTAATGAAGAAGAATCTTTACCTGAGCTTTTTACATGGATCCAAAGGGTCTTGTCTGATAATTACACGTACGAAGTGATTTTTGTCGATGATGGTAGTAAAGACAAGTCTTGGGATGTAATTGAAGGATTACAGAAAAAACATACAGAAGTTAGAGGGATTAAATTTCAACGTAATTACGGAAAGTCAGCAGCTCTTCAAAAAGGGTTTGAGTTGTGTGTGGGAGATGTTGTGGTTACTATGGACGCTGATTTACAAGATTCTCCAGAGGAAATCCCTGAGTTGTATGAGATGATCATGCAAAAGGATTTTGATCTTGTTTCTGGTTGGAAAAAGAAACGTCACGATCCGCTTTCTAAAACGATTCCCACCAAGCTTTATAACTGGGCAGCCCGCAGAATTACAGGAATTTATTTGCACGATTTTAATTGTGGATTAAAAGCATATAAAAACGCTGTGGTTAAGAGTATTGAGCTGTATGGAGATATGCATAGATATGTCCCAGCCCTTGCGAAATATGCCGGTTTTACAAATATTGGTGAAAAGATAGTGAAGCATCAGGCTCGTAAGTTCGGTGTTACAAAATTTGGTTTAAATCGTTTTTTGAATGGCCCATTAGATTTAATAACCGTTGCCTTTATGGGTAAATTCGGAAAAAAACCAATGCATTTTTTTGGTGCACTTGGGACCTTGATGTTTATTATTGGATTTTCACTAACCTTATATCTAGGAATAGATAAGATCTTTATTCATAAGACTGCGAGACTTTTGGCTGATAGAACCGAATTCTACGTTGCACTTGTCGCCATGATTGTTGGAGTCCAGTTTTTCATGACAGGGTTCATCTCAGAGTTGATTGGCCGAAATTCTTCTCATAGAAATGTATATTTAATCGAGAAAGAAATTTGAGATGAAGCTCAATTGGAATGTGGATGCATCATGGACACTCTTTATTGATAGAGATGGGGTCATAAATGAAAGGAATTTTAAGGGATATGTTTTAAACAAACAAGATTTCATTTTTAAAGAGGGTGTATTAGAAATCGCCAGATCCTTATTTTCAAAGTTTAAATACGTGGTTTTAGTTACCAACCAACAATGTATAGGCAAAGGTTTGATTTCAAGCGATGGCGTAAGAGAAATTCACAATTATATGGAATCGTCTCTCATTCAAAACGGAGCCAAGATTGATTTAATATTGGTTGCTCCCGAAGTTAGAGGAGCTAAGAACTCAACTAGAAAACCTCAGCCACATATGGGAATATTGGCGCAGAATAAAATGAAGAGTATTGATTTTTCAAAATCAATTATGGTGGGGGATACCGACTCTGATATTGAGTTTGGCAAGAATCTTGAGATGAAAACAGTACTTATTGAGTCATCAGAAAAATGCACATCAATTCCTGATGTTAAGATGGGTTCATTAATGGAATTAAATAAATGGCTTCAATGAAGGTTTTACTTTTCTTGTTTATTGGCGTTTTTCAATTTTCATTTGGTCAAAATAGTATTGATGATGAAGGCAGGAAGCAAGGTGAGTGGAAGAAGTATTGGGACGAATCAAAGCAAGCTTTGCAGTATAAGGGAACTTTTGTTAATGATAAACCTGTTGGACAATTTTGGTATTATTACCCTACATCGGAAGTTAGAGCGATAATCGAGCATATTAGTGAAAACCAATCTTTTGTTACTTATTATTTTAAAAATCGAGAAGTCATGTCTGAGGGCATGTATCTGAATCAAAAAAGAGATTCAATATGGATCAATTATAATAATTCGGGATTGACTTTATCAATAGAGAATTTCAAGAACGGTAAATTAGAGGGTAAAAAAGTCACCTTTTATATACAAAATCAGATAGAGAATGGCGATATAAAAGTGCTTTCAGAAACCTTTTATAAAGACAGTTTAAAATCTGGATCATATGTAGAACGGTTTTCAACAGGTAGAGTTAAACTGAGTGGTCAATATCAATTAGATAAACCATTTGGTGTCTGGCGGAAGTACAATACAAAAGGTGTCTTCATTCAAGAATTTCGGTACAAAAATGGTTTGAAAAATGGCTGGGTGATTAATTTTAACGAGAATCAAGAGGTTATTCTTAAAGAATTGTATAAAAATGGAGAATTGCTAAGCGGTGATGTTCGAGTTAAATATCTTGAGACATGTAAATCGAAAGGAGTTGACCCCAATGATTAGATTTTGTAAATTTGAGTACAAGATATGTTGAAGTGGACGTATATATTTATTTTAGTGATGGGTGTTCTTTCATGTGGGAAAGAGGACAATGAGAAACCTTTGGTTTTTTTTGAAACTTATTATCCTCTAGAATTTGGAACCTACATTGATTATTACGTTCAAGAAATCACCCATGATGATCTTTCATCCATTCCTCACGATACACTTCATTATTACCTGAGAACTTTAATTGAGGATACTGTTATTGACAATGAGGGGAGGTTGGCTTATAAATACATACGTAAAACACGAATTGATACTTCGGACGTATGGCAGATTTCTGATGTCTGGACAACCTTAAAGAATGAAAATAAAATTGAGCTAACCGAAGAAAATAGAAGAAAAGTAAAGTTGGTATTACCACCAAATGATTTTACCATGTGGGACGCCAACATATACAATTCCTTGAGTGCTATGAATTGTTTCTATGAAGATATTCATCAACCTTTTTCAATAAATTCCTTATCGTTTGACAGTACCATTCGTGTTCAGCAAAAAGATGTATTAAATCTCGTTGCCTATAAAAAGAAATATGAAGTATATGCGAATCATGTAGGACTAGTTAAAAAATACTATAAAGATTTAGTCATATCCAATTTCGATACTTTGAACATAACCTCGGGAACCGAGCTCATTTATAATTGTATTGATTTTGGCACCGAGTAATCAAAATAAGAAACTAAAAATCACTTTTTTTTCCGTTCTGCCTCCATTTCGAGGTGGTATTTCTAGTTTTAGCCAGATGCTTCTCCAAAACCTGAGTGGCATAGTCAATGTAGAATCATTTACTTTTTCTAAATTATATCCAAAAATATTATTCCCCGGGAAGTCTCAAGAGGACGTCTCATTAAAAGGCACTGCTCCAAGAATCGTTTCTACCTTTAATCTTTTCTCTTATCTCAGCGCACGTAGAGTGCTAAAGAGGACCAATCCAGAGGTGTTAATTGTGAACTATTGGATGACTATTTTTTCACCGATGTATGTTTTTTTCTCTCGTGGGTTTGATAAAAATGTATTAAAAGTAGCCTTGATACACAACCTCGTTCCTCATGAAAAAAGGTTTTTTGATCACTATTTCAATCGAATTTTTCTAAATCAGTACGATGCATTTGTTGTGTTATCTCAGCAAGTAAAAAATGAGGTTATGACTCACAAACCAGATGCGGCATGCTTGCATTTAAGTCATCCAAGTTATACACAGTTTGGTGCTTCATGTGACCATTTAAAAGCAAGGTTATCCTTAAGTATTCCGGAAAAAGCGAAAGTGATTTTGTTTTTTGGATTGATACGGGACTATAAAGGTTTGGATGTTTTGATAGATAGTATGAACCATTTAGATGAATCGTATTTTTTGGTCATTGCTGGCGAAATTTATGGTGATGATAAAATTTATCATAAGCTGATTGCTAATTGTAAAAACGCTAATATTATTATCAATGATGCCTACATACCGGACGATGAAGTAAAGGTGTATTTTAGTGCTGCTGATTTGTGCGTTCTACCATATAAGAAAGGCACGCAGAGTGGAGTACAGGCCATTGCGGATTCTTTCTGTACTCCTGTATTGGTTTCCAAAAACGGTGGTTTACATGAAAATATCACTGATGGAACAGATGGATTTATTATCGATCGTCTTGAAAGTCAACATTTGGCTGAAAAAATCAAAGATGTATTTGTTGGTGGAAAACTGAATATTGTATCAGAAAAGCTCAAAAAACTTCTGGTTCAAAAAGCCAATGAATGGCAACGTTTTGCCGAAGAGCTTATTGTTTTTCTCCAGAAGGAAAAGGAGAAAAAGTAATTTTAGATTTATTACTTTCTTTTATTTGTGATTTTAGTGTAGATATATTTGAATATAAATATTGTAAACTCTATATTTGCAGGCTTATTTAAACATAAATCTGAAATTAGATGCGTATTAAAGGATTCTTTTGGTTTTTAACCATTTTACTAACGGTTGTTTGCTTATATCAATTGTCATTTACTTGGGTGGCAAATAATGTTGAGGCAGATGCTGAGAAACAAGCCATTAGTATTGTCTCAAAAAAGAAAAAAGAAGCAATGGCCAATAACAATGGTATTGCGGTTATCGGGACAAATAATGATACCATCGATTTTAACAATCCTGAATCTGAAGAAATAGCCAAAGGCATCTTAATTAATCAAATCTTGAGATCTAAGGCAGATACAGAGGTATATCCCGTTTTAGGATCAACATTTTCTGAAGTAAAGAAAAGGTCGCTTGCATTTGGATTAGATTTAGTTGGCGGAATGAGTGTCACTCTAGAAGTGTCCGAACCGGAGTTTGTTAAGTCTCAGGTTAAAAACCAAAATGATATTTCTTTTACGAGTCCTTATGAAAAGGCCTTAGTGAAATACGAGAATAACGGAACCCTTGATTTTATAGATTTATTCGTAGCTGAATTCCGTAAAGAAAATGGGAGCTTAATGTTAAACACTATTTTTTATGGTGAGAAGATTGAAATTACGACCAGTGACGATGATGTAATCAAACAGCTCAGAGAGTTGATTACCAAATCCATGGATGGTATTGAAAACGTGATGAGTAAAAGAATCAATCAGTTCGGTGTTGCTCAACCAAACATTCAAAAAGATGCTGAGAACAACCGATTGTATATCGAACTTCCGGGTGTTCAGGACGAAAAAACTGTTGCGGAAAAATTACAATCTACAGCGAATCTAGAGTTTTTCGAAACGTATGATTTTAGTCAATTTCAATCAGCATGGGACGCCGCAGATGCACTTTCGTCAAAACAAGAAGGGTTCAAAGAGGATTCTAGTTCTAAAGAGCCATCAGATATGGATTTAGAATTTGATGGATCAACCAATTCTTCTGATTTTGTTTCTTTGTCTAAACTTGTGGTAAAAACCCAATTTGATATATATGTTACAAATGATATAAACAAATCCAAGGTAGATGCTCTTTTGAATAGAAAAGACATCAAAGCCCAATTCGATTCCCAACTGCGATTTATGTGGGGTGCGGAAAAGGATTATGTAGATCAAAATAAAAAGAATAAAGGTTGGTTCTTATATGCATGTAAGGTTCCTGAAAATGGAAAAGCAAAAGTAAATGGCAGCCACATTTCAAAGGCAAGTCAAGGTTACGATCAAATGACTGGAGACATTACGGTCGATTTAAGTATGAATGACGAAGGAGTTGATCAGTGGGGTAGAATGACCTCAGAAAACATCAACAGACGTGTTGCCATTTCAATGGATAATGTGGTTTACAGTGCCCCTGTAGTGAGAGGAGCGATTAATAACGGAAACACACAAATATCTGGAGATTTCACTTTTGACGAAGCCAATGATCTTGCCGGTCTTTTAAATGGTGGAGCTTTACCAGCACCATGTGTAATTAAAGAACAAACTAAGGTTGGACCAACGATTGGTAAAGAGAATACTCGAGCAGGTTTATTGTCATTTGCGATAGCATTTTTGGTGGTGTTTATCTACATGTATTTCTATTATGGAAAGGCAGGAATTGTTGCTGACATTGCGTTATTAGCGAATGTCATTTTTATATTTGGATCTCTAGCGTCATTTGGTGCAGTGCTTACGTTAGCAGGTATAGCAGGTATTGTATTAACCATAGGTATGGCGGTTGATGCAAATGTTCTTATTTTTGAGCGTATTCGTGAGGAGCAGACAAAAGGTAAAGACCTAGCTGCGGCTGTTAAAACAGGGTTTCAGAAGGCTTTATCTTCAATTATCGATGCCAACGTTACGACTTTATTAACCGCAATTGTTCTTAAAGTATTCGGAACAGGTCCTATTGAATCATTTGCAACTACCTTAATCATTGGTATATTTTCTTCTGTATTTGCGGCATTAATCATTTCAAGGTTGATCTTTGAATGGTGGCTGAGTAAGGGGAATTCAATTTCTTTTGATACCAAACTCACGAAAAATGCTTTCAAAGGATTAAATATTAACTTTTTGGATAAGCGTAAAATGACCTATGCATTTTCTGCTGTAATGGTTATTGGTTCGTTGGCTTTATTATTTACCCAAGGGATCTCTCAATCTGTTGAATTTACAGGAGGGCGAACCTATGGTGTCAAATTTGAAAAGTCCGCTGAAAATGACACAGAATTCATTAAGAAACAGCTTGCCAATTCAATGAAAGGCGCTTCAGTTGACGTGAAAACTAAGTCAAGTTCTTACAACGTTGAAATTACCACAAACTATCTTTTGAATAAGCAAAACGCAGAGCCTGAAGTAAAAGCGAAATTGGATGAGGCGTTAAAAAATTGTGAGTCTAAACTTGGTAAAGGAGTAATCCAGCCAGATTCTAGATTTGTTTCATCTAAGGTTTCAGAAGAACTAGAGACCTCATCTAAGATTTCGATTGCATTGAGTTTATTAATCATATTCGCATACATATTCATACGATTTGGTAAATGGCAATTCTCTATAAGTGCAATCGTTGCCTTATTCCATGACGTGATTATCGTTCTGGGATTGTTTTCTTTACTTGGAGGCATACTGCCTTTTAATATGGATATCGATCAAGCATTTGTAGCTGCGATCCTGACGGTAATTGGATATTCTATAAACGATACCGTGGTCGTCTTTGACCGTATACGTGAAGATCTTTCATGGAAGAAAGAGTCTGACTTCAAATCTGAGATAAACGGAGCATTAAATTCAACACTATCTAGAACGATCAATACCTCGATGACAACCTTTGTTGTACTTCTTATCATCTTTGTTTTTGGTGGCGCAGCTATTAAAGGATTTATCTTTGCATTAATTATTGGAATATTGGTGGGTACTTATTCATCAATGTTTGTAGCAACTCCGCTTCTTGTTGATTTAACAAAAAAAATAAAGTTGGGTAAATCTTAATTAAGCTTATTTATTTGAAGTTTATTTTAGATATATTTTTACAAGCCCGACCTTCCTATAAGTTTACCGTCCTCATTTTTTTTGTTGTTTTCGGTTCCTTTGATCGAAATTACATTTTTGCACAATCAGGAGTAATTAAGGGTTCTGCGAAGAGCGAAGATTTGCCTTCTGAGTTTGTG
>CAJQPH010000001.1 GCA_905480165.1 uncultured Flavobacteriales bacterium | reverse complement strand
TGTTACCCCTCGACTTGCATGTGTTAAGCCTGCCGCTAGCGTTCATCCTGAGCCAGGATCAAACTCTCCATCGTATAAATTCTTAAATTTCTTGTACGATATTAAGCCTCTCAAAAAATATGACTCGGAATAGATTCTTAATCACTTAAAAACCTAAAACAAATAATTTTACTCTCTTTGTTACGCTGTCAATCTTCAATATTTTCAATGAACTGTCTTATTCCTTTTCTCGCTCTCTTCCCTTATCCTAAATTCTAACCCCTGAAAGCGGGTGCAAAAGTAAAACCTTTTTATATAATCACCAAATAATATTTTAAAAAAACATTTATTTTTTAGATTACTTTTTTTAGCTTTATTTCAACTTGAACTTTACTCTTAAAACAAGTGTATTACTGTTTTTAAGCGGCTGCAAAAATACAACCAAATTTAAATACCAACCTAATTATTTCTTTACTTTTTTTGCTGATTTTTTTTCTTCATTTGCAACGGGCTGATAATGTGTTCTTTCAATTGGAAATTTTTTGATTTTTTTTTAGCCCAATTTATCCGAAATTCTGTCTTATAAAAAACCGACACCATAATATATATATTCACTTTTTTAAAGCCTCGGTTGAAACAGTAATTTTACGATGATATTCTATTCTTTATTTGAATTCGGATATGTATCTTTGCCTCCTTATAAATTAGTATATGATCAAAATCACATTACCTGACGGAAGTGTTAAGGAGTTTGAAAAGAATTCAACTCCAATGGATGTTGCAAAAAGTATTAGCGAAGGCTTGGCCCGAAATGTAATTTCGGCAAACTTCAACGGAAATACTGTTGAGACCAAAACCCCTTTAACAAGCGACGGTAGCCTTACACTATATACCTGGAACAATCCAGAAGGAAAAAAAGCATTTTGGCATTCATCAGCGCATTTACTTGCACAAGCTATATTGTTCTTTCATCCGGAGGCCAAATTAACTATTGGCCCGGCGATAGATAGTGGCTTCTATTATGACGTTGATTTTGGCAGCGAAGGTATATCTGAGAATGATTTTAAGAAGATCGAGGACAAAATGCTTGATTTTGCCCGTCAAAAATTTGAATTTCAAATGCGAGAGGTTTCAAAAGCCGATGCATTGAACTATTATAAGGAAAGAGGAAACGAGTTTAAAGTAGAGCTGATCGAAAACCTGACAGATGGAGATATAACCTTTTGTGATCACAGCGATTTCACAGACCTTTGTCGAGGGGGCCATGTTCCTCACACAGGCATTATCAAGGCCATAAAGATCATGAGTGTTGCGGGCGCCTATTGGAGAGGTGATGAAAACAAGCCTCAACTGACAAGGGTTTACGGCATTTCTTTTCCAAAACAAAAGGAATTAAAGGAATATCTTGAACTTTTGGAAGAAGCCAAGAAGCGAGATCACAGAAAACTCGGTAAAGACCTTGAGCTTTTTGCATTTTCAAGTAAGGTAGGACAGGGCTTACCCTTATGGCTGCCAAAAGGAGCTGCCTTAAGAGAGAGATTGGAGAATTTTTTGAAAAAAGCACAGAAAAAGGCAGGTTATGAAATGGTAATCAGCCCTCATATTGGTCAAAAGGAACTTTATGTAACGTCGGGTCATTATGCAAAATACGGTGAAGATAGTTTTCAACCTATCCATACACCAAAAGACAATGAAGAATTCCTTTTAAAACCGATGAACTGTCCTCATCATTGTGAAATATACAATGTGAAACCTTATTCTTACAAGGATCTTCCTAAACGATTTGCCGAATTTGGTACAGTTTACAGATACGAACAAAGCGGAGAACTTCACGGTTTAACAAGAGTAAGAGGATTCACTCAGGACGATGCGCACATTTTCTGCACTCCTGAACAACTAATTGATGAATTTAATGCCGTTATCGACATTGTTTTATATGTATTCAGCGCTTTAGGATTCAAAGACTTTACCACACAGATCTCATTAAGAGATCCTGATGATAAGGAAAAGTACATCGGAAGTGATGAAAACTGGGAAAAAGCAGAAAATGCCATCATGAAATCAGCTGAGGAGAAAGGCCTTAACACTGTCATAGAATATGGAGAAGCCGCATTTTACGGACCTAAACTTGACTTTATGGTCAAAGATGTTTTAGGGAGAAACTGGCAATTAGGAACCATTCAAGTTGATTACAACCTGCCTGAAAGGTTCGACCTCACCTATAAAGGATCCGACAATAAATTACACAGGCCCGTAATGATCCATCGCGCGCCTTTTGGTTCTATGGAAAGATTTATTGCTATCTTAATTGAGCATACTGGTGGCAATTTCCCATTATGGTTAACGCCAGAACAAGTTATTTTACTACCAATCAGCGAGAAATACGAAAATTATACTAAAAATGTTTTACATTTGCTAGAAAATTACGAAATTCGCGCCCTCGTTGACGACCGCAATGAAAAAGTGGGGAGAAAGATTAGAGACGCAGAATTGAGTAAGATTCCTTTTATGCTGATCATTGGAGAAAATGAAGAAAAAGAAGGTACAGTGTCAGTGAGAAAACATAGTGAAG